>JALOMY010000336.1 GCA_025455225.1 Cyclobacteriaceae bacterium
ATGGGCATTCAGGGTAAGGTATTTGTAAAAGCCGTAATTGAAAAAGACGGCTCCGTAACCAGCGGAGAGATATTAAAAGGCATTTCCCTGGATTGCGATAAAGAAGCTCTTCGGGTAGTAAGTACCATGCCCAAATGGATACCGGGCAAACAACGGGGGAGACAGGTACGATGCAGCGTTATCATTCCGTTGAATTTTACGCTTCAATAAGTTATCAATTATATGAGATGGCCGGTTTCCAGGAGTATCTGCAATAGCTAAACTAATCAGTTTTTCAATCCTTTAATTACCACATTTCCGGTGCCATCCGACCGGCAAGGATATTGAAATTCTTCTTTCACTTTTTTGGGGTCATTAATCGTTCGGTAAAAATCATCCAGAAATTTAACGGTCGACTTTTTATAGTTATCGTCCAGTAACGTATTGGAAGTATATACTGAATAAATTGATTCTTTCAACTCATTAAACTTATCAAGAATTTTTTCAAAGTGTTTCATTTCGGTTAGGCAATACCCACGATACCTGCGTTCGCGTACCGAACTCAGCATAAGTTCCGGAGCAGGCTTTGCGTAAGGCGCTCCCACAATTCCGGCATGATCAAAATCATAGGGCACGGTAAAGGTTCTGGAAAGTGTGTCGGTTGCAATCAGCTTTATATTTTGACGATACTGTACTGACCAATCGGTGTTCGCGATGAGATATTCAAATACAGCCAACGTCAGGAAGTCTTCCGGCATAGTTTGTTCAGGACGCACAAGCATTCGTTCAACCGATAACATATTATTGCGGGCTGCCATCTGGTTTTCTTCTTCCAGCAATATTCCATAAAAGGGTTCCGTATTTTTCGACTTTAATGCCGGGTCATCAAACTGAACCTGAATTAGCCGTGCACGAAAGCTCCGGGGGGTAAATAAATTGTACAATTCATAAACAAGGTACTCCCTGACAACAAACTTGTCACCCTGGCAAGGCATTACCAGTTTCATTTTATCCTGGTGTTCAAATAAGGTACCCTTTACTGATTCAGCAGAAAAATTAAGCATGAGCGGAGGGTAAACGCAGTTGCTTTTGAGTCTCCGGAAATTACCACGAACCCTTACCCGAACCGGTACAGTTGTTGTTTGGCCATTTGGTGATTCATAATTAAGCATGAGATCGTGGTATTGAGCATCATCGCCACGATCCTTCAATACTTCATTAATCGGTCCGTTTAGCTTAACCCGAAGAACTTCATCTTGATCGAATAATTCCTGAGCGCGACCGACTGTTCCAATTATCAAGCCCAGAAATACCAGGCAGTATTTAACACACCAGTAATAGAGACAACGGTTCATGGCCGGGAGGAATTCAATAAAGATAAAAAAACATTACGAAGGATTAAATTCAGCAAACTCAAAATGGATTTAAAATTATTTATTTACATTCGACATTATTCCTATCTGCATGGAGCCTGAAATCATTTCTGAAAAGAAAAAGAAAACCGGTCGTGAGACTGAAACCCTATTCCGGGTAACGTACCGAAACCAGAATAACCTGATCCAGATTGCTGATAATAAAGCGAACATAGTGATCAGCATAAATGCCATGATTATCTCCTCCATTATCGCCATTACCGGATATGGTGCTGTTGCGGATAAATTGGATCTTTATAAATCAAACATAATAATACCCCTTTCGGTCATCGTTCTCTCCTGCCTTACTTCAGCCATGTTTGCTATGCAAGCTGCCAAGCCTAAACTGATCAAGGCCTCAAAAAATCCGAATAAAGAAGAGAAATCAAGCCTTCTGTTTTTTGGAATAATTGCAAATCATACCCAAAAAGAATACCTGGACAAAATGCAGGAATTACTCAAATCAAGAAAGGATATCCACGAACATATGACCATTGATATTTACAATCAGGGATTAGTCTTAAAGCGCAAGTACAAGCTATTAAGTTATGCCTATCAGATATTTATGTTTGGATTTGCCTCGAGTGTTATTGTGTTCCTGATCTTTATTGCACTGTAGCCAATGGTATGAAGTTCAATTAGAACCAGTTTAAAAGAATACCTCTATTATATTAATGGAAAACTCAGAACTCTTTTCAGAATACTTCGGAATACGATTAGCCATCAATACGGTTTTCATGTTTATACTGATCCGATTTATTTATTACCGGACGTATAACAAACGAAACCTTTTCTTCACCTTTTTTCTTCTCAATTTCATCGTATTCCTGCTTGCTTTTATGCTGGAAAAGGCAAAAGCCTTTAACTCATTAGGAAGTGCCTTCGGTTTATTGGCCGCATTCTCCCTCCTGCGGTTCAGAACAGAGACGATTTCAACCAAAGACATGACGTACCTCTTCATAATAATGGCTATCGGCTTAATCAACTCGATTATGAAAGGGACGTATTTGGAAATCTTATCAATAAATGCCTTGATCGTTGTGGCCGTCTATGCTGTTGACGGAAATATCCTGATGCGCAATCAGAAAACAAAAATGGTGGAATATGCAGGTTTGGATTATATTCATCCGGATAAACAACCCCAGTTGATAATCGACCTTAAGGAACGAACGGGGTTAAATATTCAGCGCATTTCAATTGAACAAATTGATTTCACAAAAAACCGCGCCATAATAAAAATCTACTACCTATGAATACAAACACCCTCTTCTTGCTGATTGCATCCCTGCTGATAACCACCCTGCACGGGAGCTATGCCCAGGACAACACCCCCTCTCCATTATTTGCTTCGGAGAACCCGGTGGACATCGAATTGCGCTTCTCCATTCGGGAAGTCAAAAAAATAACCAATGATTCGGTTTATACTCCCTCGGTGATGAAATTTAAAAACGACCAGGGCCAGTGGGATTCCATGAAGATCGAAATACGGGCACGCGGAAATTTCAGAAGAAACAATTGTTATTTTCCTCCATTACGCATCCGCATGAAAAAGAAGGACAATGAAAAGACGGTTTTCGCAGGAAATAAGAGTCTTAAATTGGTCGTTCCATGTCAAACCTCCAAACAATACGATGACCTCATTCTTAAAGAATACCTTTGTTACCAGCTTTACGAACCGGTTACACCCTACCATTTTCACACGCGCATGATCAACCTTACCCTGATCGATCAAAGCAGCAAGCAACCCAAGACCTATA
>JALOMY010000082.1 GCA_025455225.1 Cyclobacteriaceae bacterium
GCACAGGCGCTTTGCAAACATCAATAACAGAAACGGTGGTACCGCCCAGCCGAATCTTCTTCAGTGTGGAAGCCCCGCGCGAACCCATCACCACCATGTTTACCTGGTTCTTGTCAACGTATCTGGATACCGCTTCAGCCACCGTATGTGAACGGACGGCTTTAAACGTGAGCGTATAATTGCCCTTGATCTGCTTCCTGATTTTTTCAACCAATGCCTCACCTTCTTCCTGGGATACCTTCAGCAAACTTTTTTCAATGGCCTTCAGTTTCAGATTGGCTTTCGGAATGCCTTCCAGTCGTACAATATTCATAATGGTGAAATCGGCATGCAGCGGGGCGGCCAGGCGCACTGCATATTCGATAGCCAAAGCCGAAAGAGGCGAGAAATCAGTGAGCAGAAGAAGTTTTGGAGGCGTCATAGTAGTTCAATTCGATGGCGCAAAAATACGAATTCAATGTTCGATCATTGTCATCGTACGAAAATTAAAACGTATGGCGTTTTATTGATTCCGGATCATAACCAACATCATTTTAAACCGCACCACCGCGCGTAAAGCGTGGGGTACATTGGCCGGCATGAAAATGCTTTCACCCTTTTGCAGAACATATTTCTTTCCCCCGATCATGATCTCGGCTTCCCCATCCAGCAACTGAACAAGTGCTTCATGGGGTGTACTGTGTTCGGAAAGTCCTTCGCCCTGATCAAATGCAAAAAGCGTAATGGTTCCTCCCGGCCGTTTCAGTATGGTTTTACTCACCACCGACTGTGCCGCGTACTCAACACTTTCTTCGGGAATGAATGGAGAGTCGCTGGATATTTCATCAGACATAATGTTAATGGATTAAACAGGATTGAATTTACTAAGAAGATCATCAAGCAAGGCATGATTCTTCAAGCTTCTTGCATGCGAAGGCAACCAACCCTAACTCATGAACGCAGATCATGATGTTCGATTAAGGTCGAATGAGACTTACCCTATCCGGCACCTTAAAGGCATGGTTCCCCTGATATAATCCAGTTGAGGATGATTGTGCCGGTAAACTTGAGATGCTTGCCAATCAACCGAAATACACCAGTTTATTATTCCTCATAGCGGACAACCATTTTTTGTATCCGGTCTTTTAATTGTTCACTGGTGAGTTTATCCCGGCTCAGGCGGTCGACAATAATCGGAAAGGCGAAGGGTGTGGGTTTATCCGGATGCGTGATGATAATTTTCTGCTGGTTGATGCGATCGAGCGCCTGGCGTAACCGCACTTCTTCCAATTGAAAATCCATCACTTCTTCATACGATTGCCGAAACAGGAGATTATGCGCTTCGTATTCATGAAACACTTCAAAGAATAACTGGGAGGAAGATTGCAGGTGGCGATCTTTAACCGGCTTGCCCGGGTATCCTTTAAAAACAAGCCCGGCAATGGCAGCAATATCCCGGAATTTTCTACGCGCCATTTCGGTAGAGTTAATGCTGGCCTGAATGTCTTTCATCAGGTTTTCCGTGCCCAGTACATTGGTTTCTATCGCTTCTTCAATGGGAATCTCCTGGTCGCTGAGCAATTCAAAACCATAATCGTTCATGGCTATAGAAAATGTAATGGGTTTGATGCGTGCCATTCGGTAAGCCACCAGGGCGGCCATACCTTCATGCACATTACGTCCTTCAAACGGAAACATTACGACATGATAACCTTCGTTGCTTTCGAACGATTCGATCAGGAATTGATTCCGGTTGGGCAAATGCGACCGCGAGGACTGAAGATCAAACAGCGGTTTTAAAAAGCGAAGTTCTGTAGCCGATGCTTTCTCATGCGCCACTTCATCCAGCTTGATCCGGATCAGTTCGCTAAGCTGTGAAGATAACGGCATTCGTCCGCCCTGCCAGGAAGGTACAAGTCCTGATTTGCGTTTGCTCTTCCGAACCTGGGCTTCCATATCTTTTACGCGCACCAACTCCAGTACCTGCCCGGCAAACCAGAAGGTATCGCCCGGGTTTAACCGTGAGATAAAATATTCTTCAATTGAACCCAGGTATTTGCCGGAGACCAGCTTGACCAGCAGCGAGGTTTCTCCCACAATGGTTCCTATCGACAGGCGGTGCCGGAGTGCAATTCTCCGGTCTTCAACTTTATACAATCCATCCGGCTCAATAATCACTTTACGGTATTCATCATAAGCCTGAAGAGAATCACCCCCTGTTGTAATGAAATTCAAAACCCATTCCCATTCTTCATCACTTATGCTGTTGAAACTGAATGTACTTCGGATTTCCTTGAGCACCTCTTCAGGATAAAAACCATCGGATACAGCAAGTGTAACCAGGTATTGCATCAGCACATCAAAGGATCGGATGTAGGGAACCCGGTCCTCAACAATATTCGATTCGATGGCATCACGCAGGGCTGCTGCTTCCGTAAGTTCGAGCGAATGGGTTGGCACAAAATAAATGCGGCTTACTGCACCGGGTTGGTGGCCGCTTCGGCCCGCTCGTTGTAAAAACCGGGCAACTCCTTTCGGGCTGCCGACCTGGATTACTGTCTCCACCGGACTGAAATCAACGCCCAAATCCAGGCTCGAAGTACAAACCACTGCTTTAAGTTTGCCTTCATACAACTGATCCTCCACCCAGTTACGCATCTCTTTACTGATAGAACCGTGGTGCATGGCCATTAAGCCAGAGAGCTCCGGAGCTTTATCCAGCATTTTCTGATACCAGATTTCAGCAAAAGAACGGGTGTTGGTAAATATCAGCGTGCTGGTGCTTTGCCGCACGATATCCACTACCTTATCAAGTAACTGAATGCCGAGGTGGCCAGCCCAGGGCATAGTCTCCACTTTATCCGGAAATACGGAAAGGATCTCAACTTCTTTTTTAATGTTGGCACGGATAATACCTGAACCTTTCCTGATCCCTTCTTTAGAGTGAATGATCGGAGATGAATCAGAATTGGTTGCTTTTATCCCAAGCAAAATATCGCTCGCCTGTTCAAGATTACCTATGGTAGCAGAAATACCCCATACTTTAAGCGAAGGCGAAAGTGTTTTGAGTCGCGAAAGGGCAAGCTCAACCTGTACCCCGCGCTTGGAACCGATCAGTTCATGCCATTCATCGGCTACCAGAACCTTAAGATTACTGAAAATATGGGCATAACCTTTCTGGGCCAGCAGCAGGTGAAGACTTTCCGGAGTAGTAATAAGAAATTCGGGAGGTTTTGCTTTTTGCTTCTGACGCTCTTTCAGGGAAGTATCCCCGGAACGCACGCCAACTTTCCATTGAAGGCCCAAACCATCAATAGCGCGTTGTGCCGACAACTCAATTTCTTTCGCGAGTGCCCGGATGGGTGTAACCCAGATGGCTTGAATGCCGCTATCTTTTCTTCGGGAATAATCCGGGTGTTTGGAAATGAACTCCAGAAGTATTGGAATAACCAGGGAATAGGTCTTACCACTACCGGTGGGGGCATTTACCAAACCACTTTGACCTGCCAGGTAGGTTTTCCAGGCTTCATATTGAAATGGAAACGGTTTCCAGCCCCGCTCTCTAAACCAGCGCTCCGCTAACTCGATTAGTCCTTCCCCGCTCATTCCCCAAGGTATATTTTACTTACTTTAGAAGGCAAGTTTAAACATTAATTGTAACTGGTTGTTTTCAGCGATATGGGACAATATTCGATTAAAGAGCTTGAAAAACTATCGGGGATCAAAGCCCACACCATACGCATTTGGGAAAAACGCCATCATATTGTTGAACCCCAGCGAACGGATACCAATATCCGTTTGTATTCGGATGATGACCTTAAGCGAATTATTAACGTATCCCTGCTGAATAACCTGGGAATCAAAATCTCCCGAATTGCCGATATGTCGCATGAGGAGATGAATAAAAAAATCCTGGAGCTCAGCGAACAGAAAAACGAAGCAACCATCTTCATCGACCAGTTGATTCTGGCCATGGTTGACCTGGATGAAGATAAATTTGAAAAAATTCTCTCGAACCTGATTCTTCGTTTTGGCTTCGAGCGCACCATAACCGAGATTGTCTATCCTTTTATGGAGAAGATCGGGGTTCTCTGGCAAACCGAAAATGTAACTCCGGCTCAGGAACATTTCATCTCCCACCTGATCCGCCAAAAGATTATTGTTGCTATTGACGGGCTGACAACGGCACCGGTCACCGGCAAAAAAGCGTTACTCTTCCTGCCAGAAAATGAATGGCATGAGTTGGGATTGCTTTTCTTTCATTACATCGTGCGAAAAGCAGGATTTAAAACCTATTATTTAGGTCAAAGTGTACCTTTCCAGGATGTAGTTAGCGTGGTTAATACCCATAACCCGGACATCATTATTACCAGCCTGATCAGCTCACCTTTTGGAACCCGTGTACAGGATTACCTCAATAGACTGTCCGAGGCATTCCCGGATAAGAAAGTTTTCGCCTCGGGCTATCAAATCCGTCATTTTGAAATAAAAAATTTCAAAAACATTCAAATTTTTCACAACGCCCTCAACCTCAAAGACTTACTGGCATTAGTTTGAATTAATTTTGTTTAATTATTTGAATATTTAATTAAACATTTTTGCCACTATCGGTGTATTACTCTTGATTGTGTTTAATATTTTACTAATTTTGTTAAACAAAACCAAGAAGCCATGACAGCACTAGAATTCGATTACCAGATTGCCAGCCTTCGGCCTACACTGAAATCGTTTACCCGGAGATTTACATCCAACCGAGAAGAGTCTAACGACTTGGTTCAGGATACCATATTGAAAGCGTTGACCTACCGAAATAAATTTCGTGAAGACACGAATCTGAAGGGATGGCTGTTCACCATCATGCGAAATACCTTTATCAACAATTACCGTAAAAACCAGCGGGCCAAAACTTCGCACGATGATACCAAAGACTTATACTTTTTGAATGTAGAAGATACGCATACCTTCAATTCACCAGGATCGAATTTTGAATACAAAGACATCTGGAATCACGTTGATTCGTTACGTGAAGAATTGCTGGTGCCGTTTAAGATGCATACGTCCGGTTACAAGTATCATGAAATAGCCGAGCACCTGAATATCCCGATCGGTACAGTTAAAAACCGGATCTTCCATGCACGTAAGGAAATCCAGTCTAAGTTGGCAGGATATTAAGTAACTTGCCGGCTTCAGAACACCTCAAGGGACAAATGAAAAAAATAGCAGTTATTGGTTCCGGCTTTGCCGGGTTATCAGCCGCTTGTCATCTGGCAAAAGAGGGATATGAAGTTACCGTATTTGAAAAGAACAGTTCACCGGGAGGCCGTGCACGTAAGTTCGAAGCTGAAGGATTTACGTTTGATATGGGCCCAAGCTGGTACTGGATGCCCGATGTATTCGAAAAATTTTTTGGTCACTTCGGTAAAAAACCCTCCGATTATTATACGCTTGAACGGTTAAGTCCGTCATACCGTATTTATTATTCAGCCGATGATCAACTCGACATTCCGGCTGGCGTTGATGCCTTGTGTTCGATGTTCGATCGCCTGGAACCCGGCAGCAGCAAGAATCTGCTTAAATTCCTGGAAGAAGGAAAGTATAAATACGAAATCGGTATAAACGAACTCGTATACAAACCTGGTTTGTCATTACTGGAACTGGCTGATCCGAAATTGATCTCCGGGGTTTTTAAGCTTCATGTTTTTCAATCGATCTCATCCTACATTAAAAAATATTTCACCGAAAAGAAATTAGTTCAGTTGCTGGAGTTCCCGGTTCTCTTTCTCGGTGCCACGCCTCAAAATACACCTGCCCTCTACAGCTTGATGAATTATGCCGATATGGCGTTGGGCACCTGGTATCCGCAGGGAGGTATGAATAAAATCATAGAGGGCATGGTACAACTTGCCCGTGAGTTAGGCGTTGCATTCGAATTCAACAGTGCCGTTCAACAACTTGAACTCAATGCCATAAAAGCAAAAGGAATTAATGTGAATGGACAATTCAGGCCGTTCGATTACATCGTGGCTGGAGCTGATTACCACCATGTAGAACAAACCCTTATCCCGGAAAAATTCAGACGTTACTCATCTGCGTATTGGGACAATCGCACGATGGCACCTTCGAGCCTGATCTTCTATCTCGGCATCAATAAGAAGGTGGACGGTATCCTTCACCATACCTTATTCTTTGATCAGGATTTTAACAAACACGCAGAAGAAATTTACGAACAACCACAGTGGCCCAGCAGCCCGCAGTTCTACATCAGCTGTCCTTCAAAGACCGACCCTACCGTTGCTCCGGAAGGTTGCGAAAACATTTTCTTCCTGATACCGGTTGCCCCGGGCCTTAAGGATGATGAAGCTACCCGCGAATATTATTTTAACCTGGTATTGGATCGCTTTGAAAAAATGACCGGTCAGTCCATACGAAACAACATTGTGTACAAGCGTAGCTATGCACACAACGATTTTATCTCCGATTACAACGCGTTTAAGGGAAATGCTTACGGATTGGCAAATACATTACTGCAAACCGCCAATCTCAAACCAAGCATGGTAAACAAAAAAATCAATAATCTGTT
The DNA here is from genome assembly GCA_025455225.1 of Cyclobacteriaceae bacterium. Classification (GTDB taxonomy): domain Bacteria; phylum Bacteroidota; class Bacteroidia; order Cytophagales; family Cyclobacteriaceae; genus UBA2336. The sequence continues at coordinate 6,560 of JALOMY010000082.1, forward strand.
TTATACAGGTCAGTTAACCGTTCCGGGGCCGGGGGTGCCGCCTTCCTTGATTTCAGGGCAGGTTGTTGCTGGTGAGTTGATGAAACGGGACAAAAGAAAATAACCCAGGTATTCAGTAACTTTGCCTTTGAATGAAAGAACTCTACGATAAGGTAGCCCTTAAATGCAGCCGGTTGACAACACGGGCCTACAGCACTTCGTTTTCACTGGGCATTCTTTGTCTGAACAAGGACTTACGCGATCCTATCTACAGCATTTACGGTTTTGTTCGTTTTGCTGATGAGATCGTTGATACCTTTCATGATTATAATAAAGAAGATCTGCTTATCCGGTTCAAAGAAGAAACATATAAAGCTCTTGAGGATGGCATCAGTTTAAATCCGATTCTTCACAGTTTCCAGGCTACGGTTAAAAAATATAACATCGACCGTTCTTCCATTGATTTATTCCTGCGAAGCATGGAAATGGATCTTAGCCTGAAGGAATATGACTTCCGTGGCTTGAAAGAATACATTCTAGGCTCAGCTGAAGTTGTTGGATTGATGTGCCTGCGGGTTTTTGTGAAAGGTAATGATGAAGCCTATGAAACGCTCAAGCCGTATGCTATGAGCCTCGGATCGGCTTTTCAAAAAATTAATTTCCTCCGCGACCTTCAGGCTGATTACCTTCATATGGGTCGCACCTATTTTCCGGATCTTGATTTATCTCAGTTCACGGAAGAAAAGAAACGTGAAATTGAAGAAAGTATCCAGGTTGATTTTGATGAGGGCCTCAAAGGCATCAAAATGTTACCGCGTTCATCCCGCTTCGGTGTCTATGTTGCTTACATGTACTATGTAGCCCTGTTCAATAAAATCAGGAATACACCTTGCCACCGCGTATTGGAAAGCCGGATCCGGATAAGAAACCGTCATAAGGCAACACTACTCGCCTACTCCTACGTTCGCCATCAACTTAACCTGATCTGATGGAACATGTTATACTGGTGGATGCGCACGATAACGAAACGGGCGTCATGGAAAAAATGGAAGCACATGTAAAAGGTGTGCTGCATCGTGCCTTCTCCGTCCTGGTATTCAATACCAAAGGTGAAATGCTGATCCAAAAACGTGCTGAGTGCAAATACCACAGTGCAGGTCTGTGGACCAACACCTGTTGCAGCCACCCTCGTCCGGGCGAACGCATTGAAGAAGCTGCCAGGCGCAGATTGCAGGAGGAAATGGGTCTTGATCTTTATCCCGAACGGGCTTATTCTTTTATCTACCGCGTTGAACTTGATGGTGGCCTTATCGAAAATGAACTCGATCATGTACTAACGGCCACTTATGACGGTGCCCCCTCTATGAACCCAAATGAAGTACAGGACTGGAAATACATAAACCTGGTTGAATTGAAGACCCGGATGGAGACCCATCCGCATGAATTTACACATTGGTTCAAGTTGATTGTAAACCACCCGGAAATGCAAGGGTTGGTTACTGCCTGATTACACTAAACATTACCTCAACTGCCTTGTTTTAAAAGCAAAGTCAGCAACCATGTTTTCATTTTTGAAAAAAGATCCGGTGAAGCAACTGGAAAACAAACGAAAGAAATTACTGGAGGAAGCCATGCATATTCAGCGCTCGGGCGATTTGAAATTGTATGCTGTGAAGATGGAAGCCATCGATAAACTGGAAAAGGAAATTGAAGCGCTTCGTAAATGATGCACCGGAAACGGTAATTGATAAGCATACAACCTTATTCTGGTTTCGCAGGGATTTGCGCTTACAGGATAATGCCGGGCTATACCATGCCCTGAACGAAAATACTTCGGTAATACCGGTTTTCATTTTTGATACAGAAATCCTCGATAAACTCGAAGATAAGGCTGATGCACGCGTTGAGTTCATTCACCAATCGCTTATGCATCTGCAGGCAGAAATAACGGCTGCCGGATCTTCTTTATACGTAATACATGGAAACCCGGTGGAAATCTTCCAAACCCTGAATCCCCAGTCCGTTTACACCAACCAAGATTATGAACCCTACGCCCGTAAACGAGATGAACAGGTGAACGAGATTCTGACCGGTCGAAATATTGCATTCAAAACTTTTAAAGACCAGGTAATCTTCGAAAAAGAGGAAATCGTTAAAGACGATGGAAAACCCTACACGGTTTACACGCCCTACAGTCGTAAGTGGAAATCAACCTTACTTTCCGAGCATTATAAAAGTTTCCCAAGTGAAATGCTGGTTGATCATTTTAAGAAGACGAAACCGTTGACATTTCCATCGCTTAGTGACCTTGGATTTGAGCCTTCTGGCATTTCATTTCCTGAACGAAAAATCCGGCAATCCATCATTGAGCATTACCATGAACATCGGGACATCCCGGCCCTTGAAGGCACTTCCAGGCTCAGTGTTCATCTGCGTTTTGGTACGGTGAGCATTCGAAAGCTGGTTCAAATCGCACACAAGAAAAATGAAAAGTGGCTGAACGAATTGATCTGGCGCGACTTCTATCAAATGATTCTGTGGCACTTTCCACAGGTTGTTACCAAATCATTCAAACCGGCTTACGATCGGATTCAATGGCGTAACCATCCGGAAGAATTCAGGGCCTGGTGCGAAGGCCGCACTGGCTATCCCATTGTGGATGCCGGCATGCGTGAACTCAATACCACTGGATTTATGCACAACCGTGTACGCATGATTGTGGCGAGCTTTCTTACCAAACATTTGCTGATCGACTGGCGCTGGGGCGAAGCCTACTTTGCCAAAAAACTTCTCGACTACGACCTGGCTGCGAATAACGGGGGTTGGCAATGGGCTGCCGGATCAGGCTGTGATGCTGCGCCTTACTTCCGGGTATTTAATCCACAATTGCAAACTGAAAAATTTGATCCGGAATTTAAGTATATCAAAAAATGGGTGCCCGAATACGGAACTCCTACTTATCCAAAGGTCATCGTTGACCACGCGTTTGCCCGTAACCGTGTGCTTAACGTCTATAAAGAAGCGCTGGGCGCTGAATAATCTATTCCAATGCGCGGTGTAAA
>JALOMY010000083.1 GCA_025455225.1 Cyclobacteriaceae bacterium
GGGAGCAATGTTGGGCGTCATCAACGCATCGGCTGAATTGTTATACGTAACTTCATCGAGGTGGCTGATGCTCGATCCAGCACTGAATGCAGTGGGAGCATATAATTTAGGGCGTGTAGTTGTTGGCGAATTAAAGAATAAATTATTGCTCGTTAGTTCACTGTTTAGATCGGTAGAAGGTGAGGGAATACTTCGTATAAGATTGAAGTTACCCAGATTTTCGATTGGTATATCGTAAATAATCGGAACGCCCGAGGACTGTAATCCTACTGTACCGGTGGTGCCATCGGTGGTAAAACTTCCTGAAAAACCCAAACCATGCCCGATTTCATGAAGCACAACGGTTGCCAGATCAAATTGCCCCGCTGCCGGTGTTGAGACCGGATTATAATTCCAGTTGGCATTGCTGTTGAATTGAATAAACAGATCGGCTTCTTCTCCATTCAGATTTCTTCCGGTAATTTTTTCTGCCAGGGCAACCGGGTAGAAGACATTCAGTTTTTGGGCGCCTTCGAAATTGGCATAGGCGGATGTATACAAAGCGCCACCCAATACGGTACTGGCCAGGGGAGTCCAGTACGCATCAATTTTTATGGGAACCGATGAAACGATCAGCGATTCCCAGATATCAATAGCATATTGAAAAGCTGCTTGTGCCTCTGGTGAGAATCCGGGATTGTAATTCACCTCGATGTTTGAGTTCTTGGTTCGGGCTCCTGCCATAAGTCGGTTAAATTCTTCCGGAGGAGGAATAAAACAGGGATTCTCTTCATTATGGGCATAGCATACCGTAGGGGTAGTCATTTTAATACCCATGAGACGCTGTGCCAGGCCGGGATTAGCCGTAAGCATGATCGTAAAAAGGGGTATAATAACCTTGCAGATTATTCTTCGCATACCAACATTACTTTAAACCGAAGTGTAGCTGTAATCAGGAAAAGTGAAGGTACTTAAAGATACGGATGTTTGTACAGGGGGTATTTAAATCATTCCGCGGGCTTTCAACTCAAGGTATTTGTTGATGGTATTCACCGTAAGGTTTTGTGGAGGGGTAAGTATTGACTGGATGCCCATTTTCTGAAGTTCTTTAACAATCAGTTTCTTGTCGTAGGCAAATTTTTCGGCAACGGCTTTATAATAAATAGTTCTTAGATCGCTTGCCGGTTGTTCAATCAGACCGGTCAGTTCGGTATTCTCAAAGAAGATAACCACCACCAGGTGTTGCCTGGCCAGGTTCCTGATAAAGGGCAGCTGGCGTTGCAAGCCGTACATCGATTCAAAATTGGTAAACAGAAGAAGGAGGCTTCGGTGATTGATTTTTCTTCGGATGTAACTGTACAACACCGAGATGTCCGATTCTCTATATCCTGTCTTCTGATTATAGAGCACTTCAAGTATGGCTGACATCTGCCGGTTGCTCCGGCTGGCGGGTAACGTGGCATCGATCGTATCCTGAAAGGTGATTAAACCCGCCTTATCTGATTTTTGAATAGCGATGTTTGAAATTACCAGGCTTGAGTTAATGGCATAATCCAACAAGCTTAGCCCGTTGAAAGGCATTTGCATCACCCGGCTTTTGTCAATTAAGGAGTATACTTGCTGAGACCGTTCGTCCTGAAATTGATTCACCATTAAATGGCGCCTTCGGGCAGTGGCTTTCCAGTTAATAACCCGAATATCATCGCCCGGTACGTAGTCTTTAATTTGTTCGAACTCCTGGTTATGACCTATGCGTCTGATTTTTTTAATGCCCGCCTCCGTCAGCCGGTTGGAGATGGCCAGCAATTCGTACTTGCGCATTTGCAAGTACGAAGGGTAGACTGGAACCAGGGCATGATTTGAAAAACTGAATCTGCGCCTGACTAATTTCAACGGAGAATAAGCGAACACCCGAACCGCCCCGAATGAATATTCACCCCGTTTAACCGGACGCAAATGATATAAGATGGTTTCATTTTTCCTCGATGAAAGTGTTTGCAGGAACAGTACATCGCGTCTTTGAAACTGGTGGGGTATTTCATCAATAATTTCCAATTGAACGGTAAACGGATAAAAATTCTCCAGGTGAATATGAATTTCGTTGTCATCACCATTGGAAAGTTTATCGGGTGTTTGCCGATAGCCGTATATTCCTTTTCGGGTATGGAAGAGTAATAAAATATCGGTAATCAAGAATGCGATAAGAACCAACAACAACCCTTTTGCAAAAAGAAGATTCGCTCCAACCAGGTAGGAAATGATGAAAACAAAAACTACCCCGGCAGCAGCCTGGAACAATCGGTTATTCAGATATAAATCCCGGATGAATTTCATACTACGGTTTGCCGTTTACCGGAAGCGGTCAGCGCGGAACCTCAACTTTATCAACAATCTGCTTGATCAGGTCATCTGTTGTAAGTCCTTCCATCTCCTTATCCGGATTGAGTACAATACGATGCCGGAGCACCGGGAAAGCCACTGTTTTAATATCCTCCGGAGTTACAAAATCGCGGCCGTGAATGGCAGCATAAGCCTTCGAACTATTCAGTATGGAAATGGAAGCGCGTGGTGAAGCACCTAAAAACAGCGAAGGATTGTTCCGTGTTTCATGAATAATATCAGCGATGTATTTTATGAGGTTTTGTTCAATATGGATCAATTGAACTGCATGCCGGTATTCATGCATCTGGTTGGCGTGCAGTACAATTTGTACTTCGTCAACAGGTGCTTGTCCTTTGCGCTGATGATGCCCGTTAATGATCGAGATTTCCTGCTCCGGAGTTGGATAACGCACCAGGATTTTAAACAGAAATCGATCCAATTGAGCTTCGGGTAAACGGTAGGTTCCTTCGTGTTCAACCGGGTTTTGCGTAGCCACTACCAGGTAAGGAGACTCCAGCGAGTACGTTTTACCATCAACGGTAACCTGGCGTTCTTCCATAACCTCAAGCAAAGCCGCCTGGGTTTTGGCAGGGGCCCGGTTAATCTCATCAATCAACACAATGTTGGCGAATACAGGGCCTGCTTTAAATTCAAATTCCGAATTTTTAAGGTTAAACACAGAAGTACCTAAAACATCCGAAGGCATTAAATCGGGCGTGAACTGAATGCGGCTGAATTTAACATCAATTACTTTTGCCAGAAGTTTGGCGGTAAGTGTCTTGGCAACACCGGGAACACCTTCAATAAGCACATGCCCATCGGATAGGATGGCGGTGATGAGCAGGTCAATCATTTCTTCCTGCCCGACAATAACTTTGGAAAGTTCCTGGCGAATTCGGTTAACTTGTTCATTCAGGGCACGTAAATCAAGCCGGTTTTCAAAAATATTTTCTTCCATATACTTCATTTTTAACGATACCCGTAAATCATAAACGATATCGTTCGTTCTCTTTACATTTTAAAACTATCAATATTACGGTTCAGGCTCTTCAGTTCTTCTTCAGTAATATGCTTTTCGTGTGTAATTTTTTCAATCTGATTATATAATTCGGTAACCTGAGTAATCGGATTACCCGTTTTTCTGGCAATGGAATGAACATCAACATGCTGCATAGGAGGTGTATGAACGCCATGGAGGGTTCGGAGCTGCTCCTGAAAGAACGCAATCCGTTTATCGGCTATGCTTTTATGGTCACGGGTTTGATAGTATAGATTACCTACGGTTTTCACAAACTCAAGTGAAGTGTTCGTCAGCGGTTTAAGTATCGGTATGATTCGTTGCTTACGTTTTGCTTCGAATAAAATAAACAGAAGTAAACTGATTATGGTGATGTAATACGCCCATCGCAGGGGTTCGGTGGAGAGAATATAGCGCAAAGGTGTACGTGCTTCCAGTCGGCCCAATTGATAATACTCGGTCCAATAGGTTTTTCGATTAGGCAGATGTGAAAAAGTAATCTCGGCAAAACCGGTATTGTCCCGATGAAGCAAGTAGACATTGGAAAACGTTAAGGGAGTTGAATTCAGAAAAAGACTGCCCTGCCCATGATTGATTTTTATTGTTACCGGAAGGTTCAAATCATTGGTTGATAGTACGGTAGCTAAACTGTCGGTTGACTTGAAGTAATTGTGAATATTTTCACGTGGATATAAAAAGGGAGGATGATTGGCAATGTTGGGATTAGGAAACTCAAGTACGGAAGTATCCTTCCGGTTCAGATTCTGCGCAAGGTCTTCAAAGAAGTAATCGGAAGTATACAACGAAAACGTGTCGGCAAATATACCCGTGAAATAATGAGCCGATATAAAGGCAGTGCCGCCCTGGTAAACATTGGTTAGAAGGGCATCCACATCTTCTTTGCCCGGGCTGAAAGCATTGGATATGCTGATGAAATTGACAGGCTCACCAATGCTATCAAATAATTCATAGGTAGTGAAATTGCCGGGTTCAATTGTATTACCCGGAAAGAAGTTATTCATGAACCTGTTCAACGCATACGTGCCAAACGGATTTTTGTCCTGGTGGTAAAGAGTAACGGTCCAGTCAAGCTCACGCGGTGCCAGCAACTTAACCAGCATATAGAATAAAATAGCGGCCGACAGGTAAGCAATATATTTCCAGTCCTTACCCATATTATACCGATGTTTTCCATTGATGGTACAGGCTATCCACTTTACGATAGAGTTCTTCGTTTATGCGGAAATTACCATACCACGCATATTCGAAGTAATAATTGAGTTCATTGAAACCTGTTTTTAATTCACCGGCCTGGAGTTCGTTCAGGTAATCATGATTGGTTTTGCCGGGCCTCCAGTGAATGTGATGCCGATCGGCTAATAATTTCAAGGCTTGTAAAAATAAAAGGCGTATGGCCAACCTGAATTCTTTGCGCTGAAGTGCGCCATTGATCAGGGCTTCAAAATCCATGGTGTGAATGTCTTCATCCAGCTTTCCAAAAAGCAGCTTTTCTTTCCTTCCTGGATAAAACATGGAAAGCGCATCAATTCGAAGAAGCCGAAGGATTACATAAACCAAGCCGATGATAACCAATATCATGATGAGAAAACCAAACCAATTGGTGCTGCCCACGGCAGTAATCAACTGGCTGATCAGGTTATTCAGCCATCGCAGGAAACGATCCCACAGGTTAACAGCGGCAATGCCTCTGCCGTAGTCCAGCTCCGGGTCGGCCTTCAACTGTTCTGCCTTTTCTTTATCAATGGGTCTGATTTGAACCGAACTGCTGTCGGGTGCAAGGGGTTTCTGAACATCCCGTGAAACGACCGGGAGTGCACAGGCAAGGCAAATCAGTAAAAGAATGAATCTAGAAATGTTCATCCGTACGATTGGCATTCACCGGTTCACCAAAGTTTTCGATGCGCGACATCAATCCCCGGGCTTCTTTGCGTTCAACCAGGTTGAAATACTGAAAGGCAATGGCTACAAGAGGTAATGCATACAATAGAAAACTTACCAGGAAATACAGGGTCATGAAAAGATTGTTAATCACATCCGAGAACAGAGAAGTTTCCTGCACAGGGCCTCCTTCCAGCGAATGCATCATACTGACAAAAAAATTAATGTACCAGGGTACCAGAAAGATGGATGCAAGTGTGCTTTGAATCAGATTGAGCACAAATAATAAACCGAACGTACTCCACCATTTGTCGCGTATCAGGTAAAAGCAACGCGACACAGATTGAAAGAAATCAAGGTTCTCGTAGGCACGGATTATAAACAATAGGGAAAGGGTGATGGCAACGTAAATAAAGCCAAATACAATTCCCATTCCGGTGATGAATGCAAGAAAGGGAGACAGCAACCCAGCACCAAAAATGGTTCCGACTATTAATGCATACGAGGCAATAATCAACAACCAGAAAAGCAGCATGGTGCTGATGTAGGAAGGTAGTGTGCTGCGTACGCGTTCCCAGATGATATTTACATCAATCACATTGCTTTTTGTGGATTCGTATTCCTTCATGTAGTTATACACTACTGAGATGATCATTATACCACTGGCCAGCAGAAAAAAAACAGCCCCGGCAATTTCCAGCCATAAAACAGGAGTACCGAGTGCTTCAAAGCCCAGTGAAGAATTCTCCGGGTTACGCGTTATATCTCCGATCCAGTTGAAATAGTCGTTATACAGGCTGCCGGCAAAAACACTGCCGATGAGCATCGGAGGGCCAGCAATGAAAAGAAGGCTTTTAAAAAGGGATTTGAAATTCTGTTTCAGAAATTCAAAGGTGGCACTCAGTTTTTTGCTGAAGTCGCGGGTTTGGTGATATTCAATGGGTATGAAGGGTTCCATGTTTGGCCAGTTTGCGGGGATAAATAACAAAATAATAAAGAATCAGCCATGCTGAAATCAGGATAATGAGTGCTTTGATTACCCAGGGCATAAAGGTATACCGGGTAATAAAGGATTCTATAAAGCCCGCCAGTATAAACATGGGTATGAGACCCATTACAATCTTAACTCCGCGCACAGCGCCACTTTTAAAAGATACGATGCGCGAATACGTTCCCGGAAACAGGATGCTGTTGCCCATAACAAAACCGGCTGCACCGGCAATTACAATGGAAGACAGTTCAATAGTACCGTGAAGCATAATAACCATTATGGATTCAAGCAGCAGGTTCTTTTTAAAGAAGAAGGTGAGAAAAGATCCAACCATTAACCCATTCTGAAAAAGTAAAAACCCGGTGCCTACAGAAAATAATAAACCGGCAACAAAGGCATAAAAGGAAACCCGGATGTTGTTAAATGTTATAGCAAAAAACATATCGCCTTCATTCATCTTACCATAAACTGCGAGTGGATTGCCGCGTTCAATATTTTCAAGAGTCATGTTTACGTATTCGTCACCCAGTATAAGTCTTACGAAGTCTTCATCATTTAGGGCAGATACAGCACCGATTAACCCGGCCATTAAAAAAATAATCAACGCGTAAAGCATCTGTTTACGCGAATCATAGATCACCAGAGGCAGTTCGTGTTTCCAGAACGTAATAAACCGGTTCTTTTCTTCTTTCTTGTTGCTGTAAATCTCCAGGTGAATTTTTGAAGCCAGGCTGTTCAGGTAATTCGTTACCCGGCTTTTCGGGTATTGCGTTCGTGCAAACGAAAGATCATCGGTAAGTTCAATGAAGATTTCAGCCAGCTGATCGGGGTGCGGCCTCTGCCTATTGTTGAGAACCTGCTCAATTTTCTGCCACCGTTCCTGGTTTCGTTTTATAAAGGCTGCTTCCCGCACGATTACTTATTCATGGAAAACAAAAATAAAAAAGCGATTCAGAGAATTCAATGTATTAACTGAATCGAAATCGTGCAGTTCTTACTGAATTAATCGGCTTCGGCTACTTCAATTACTTTATTCCACACCCGCCATACGTTTTTAGAGCAGATCTTTTCAATGTCTTCCGGAGTATAGCCTCTGCGGAGCAGTTCGTAGATCAGGTTCGGATATTGTGAAACATCTTTTAATCCTGTAGGAAGGCTATCGCCTACTCCATCGAAATCAGAGCCGATGCCTACGTGATCGATACCGGCCAATTGAACCACCCGGTCGATATGGTCAGCCACTGTTTTAACATCGGCATACAAGGAAGGATTTTGCTTTCTAAATTCTTCTATGAAGGGCCTGGCTGCTGAATCCTGGAACGTCAGGTTTCTTTCAGCAAGCAGGGCCTGAAGTTTTTTGCGGTTTTCACTATTCGTTTTCGATACAACAGAATCAAGAAATGTAGAACCAAAGTTGATTTGAATTACTCCACCATTGGTCTTCAGCGCTTTCACCATATCATCTGCCATGTTACGCTGCCAACCCGGTGTGAAATAGCGCAGCGAGGAATGCGAGGCAATCACCGGTGCTTTTGTGATTTTAAGTACATCATAAAATGTGCTGTCAGAGACATGGGATATATCCACCATGATACCAACCCGGTTCATCTCGCGAACAACCTGTTCTCCAAAAGGACTAAGGCCCTTCCAGGTGTTCAGGGTATCATAGGAAGAATCGCAGATCTGGTTGTCTTTACCATGCGTAAGGGTAATGTACCGTATGCCCCGGTCGTAGAAATATTGAACGTTGGCAAGGTCGTTTCCAACGGGAGCTCCATTTTCCATACCCATAGGTAAGGCAATTTTTCCTGCTTTGAATAAGGCATCCACTTCAGCTGGTGTGCCGGCCAACCCGAACTTATCCGGATGAGCTTCCGCGATTCCACGAACCATGGTAATTAAGGAATCGGCAAGGGCCTTACCCATATCGGTTTTCTGTTGGTATTCAGAGGGAATGTATATCGACATGAATGGGGCATCCAGGCCTCCTTTCTTGGCGCGTTCGTAATCAAAGTCGCCTTCCTTGGTGCTTACCGGTATTCCAAGGTATTCCCGCTCCAACCTGAACTTATTTACCTTCAATCTATAAGGAAGATCAACGTGGCCATCGGTAATGATATAAGCATGCGCCAGGGAATCAGCGATTTTTCGAAGCTGGTCTTCCGGCATCGAGGCATAATTGATTTTTTCTTTTGTGCCGCACCCAATAAGTATGAGAAGTGCGAAGAGGATGAATTGTTGCTTAATTTGCATTTCGGAAAGTTTGGTTGAAAATTATTGAAATTCCTATCGGATGCAAACCGTTAAGGTACGAACGACCCAAAATGTATTTATTGAATATCCGGTAGCCAGCCTCGGTGATCGCATACTCGCATTTTTAATTGATGGCCTTATCATTTTTGGATATTATTTGTTGATCATTTTCCTGCTGGCGGGCACTAATGCTTTTTCAACAGCATCGTTCATCGGCCTGTTGATCTTTCCGGCATTTTTATACCACCTCTTGTTCGAAATCTTTATGAACGGCCAAAGTCCCGGTAAAAAGCAGATGAACATTAAAGTGGTTCGGATGGACGGAACACCTGCCACCATCGGGAATTACATCATCCGCTGGTTACTGCGGTTATTCGAAATCGATTTGATGTCGGGAGCCATTGCTATGTTAACCATTGCCATAAACGGAAAAGGTCAGCGCCTGGGCGACCTGGCCGCAGGAACCACCGTAGTTAAACTGGTGGAGCAGCGTGATGTAAGCGCAAAAGAAGTATTTACCGTGGCTGAAGAACAGTATGTTCCTACGTATCCGCAGGTGGTACAGCTCACCGACCAGGATATTGAATTGATTCAGCAGGCCCTGGAGGTAAACCGTTCAACCGGAAATTATCAGCCTGTTCTGGCCATTGTTGACAAGGTTCAGGCAAAACTGGGCATTCAAACCGATTTTCCCCCGGTAAAATTTCTTTATACCTTGATTAAAGACTACGGTCATATTACAGCCGGGAATTAATGAACGATTTACCACGTTACTCTAAAAGTCAGCTTGCCCTGCGCAACGGCCAGGATAAACCTGAAGTTTGGGTTGCCTACCGCGGTTTGATTTATGATGTTTCCCATTCACGATTATGGAAAACTGGAAAGCATTATGAACATTGGGCTGGCCAGGATTTAACCGATGAACTTCTGGATGCGCCCCATACCGATAAGGTATTTGACCGCTTCACGTTAATCGGGGTTCTTGAGTCAACGTAGAATTTGTAATTTGTCGACTATACCTAATTTGTTTCTTTTATGATTCTTATTGCCGACAGCGGGGGTTCTAAAAC
>JALOMY010000084.1 GCA_025455225.1 Cyclobacteriaceae bacterium
ATTTTTCCAAGGTTCCGTTCACTGGCATATTGTCGGTTCAGTTCAAGGTCAACAAAGTTGAACACAAACTCCTCACCCCCGGTCAATTTATCCCAAACCTGTTTAACCTGTTCAACCGTGGTCATCATATTGCCAGGCTTCATCCGGATAAACAATTTGGGCATCGGGCTGCTTTCAATATTGATATTTTCAAATCCCGGTGCCAGGACTTTCGGATCTAAAACCAGTACCAGCGGTTTTACCGATGTGTAAAGTGATTCATAATTAAAATCCTTAACCACACCAATAACTTCATGATCAGGAAAATTCTTTCCGGGAAGTTTCATGCCAACGGGTTCATTCCACCCCATGTCTTTAACAAACGCTTCATTTACAATTACAGCTCTTCGCTTATCGGAAGGATTATTTTTATCGAAGGGTCGTCCGAACTTGATTTCCATCTTCAAAACATCGAAGTAATCGGGCTCCACTGTGTTAATGGAAAAGTTTCTATATGTACCCTGGTCATCCGTATACCCAACCTTTACCCAGCCCCCGTGTCCGAAATCATGCGATGATCCGCACACCCCGGTAATTTCCGGAATGCGAGACAACTCATTCTTATATTGTTGTACAAGATCAAAACCAGAATTGATCCGATCAATAAATCCCTGACCCCTTGGAACGTTCAACGGTACAACGGCCAATTGTTCACGGTCATAGCCCAGATTCTTATCTTGCAAAAAACGAAGCTGATTCTGCATAATCAGCGTACTCGAAATCAAGAAAATGGAAAGGACTAACTGAATACCCACAAGCACTTTCCGTAAGCCCTGCCTATTGTTTATTCCGTGGATACTTCCTTTCAATATGGACACCGGACGGAAATTGGAAAGTACGAATGCAGGATAGCTTCCGGCAAACAAACCGATAATCAGCAGAAGCAAAAAGCTTAAAATGAAAATAAAGCCATTGTATTCAATAACAAGTTGTTTCGCAGCCAGGGTATTGAACAGAGGTAAAAACAATTCTGCCAGTACAAATCCAATCACTAACGAGAGGATGGTTATCAGCACAGCCTCACCGATAAACTGGTAGATCAATTGATTACGAAGGGCACCCACTACCTTCCGAATACCAACTTCTTTAGAACGTTTGAGTGACCGGCCAATCGATAACGTAACAAAATTGATGCAGGCAACAAATAAAATGAGCAATGCCACTGCACCCAGTATGTAAGAATACCGTGGATTATTTACCTGGGCGATTCCTGTTGGATAACTCGTATCTAAATGGATGGAAGTGAATGGTTGAAGACCAACTGTGTATTTACTGTTGTTGTAATCATCCTCACCCAATACTGAACGAAACAAAGCAGGAAATTTATCGGTAACGGATTGAACAGAAACGCCCTCTTGAATCAGAATATACGTTTCCGGATTAACATTAAACCAGCCTGAAGTTAAAACACGTTCATCCAGAAACCGGGTATAATTAAGATCCGAAATCAATATATCAAACTGGATACTGGAATTGGTTGGTGGGTTTTTTACAATCCCCTTAACTATGAACTCTTCAAAATTTTCTTTCAGGCTTATAGAAAGGGTTTTATTTAAAGGATCTTCTGCGCCAAAATATTTCGTTGCGGCCCGCTCTGTGATTAGTACACCTGCCATATCATCCAGGGCATGGTCTTTAGTTCCCCGGACTAATTCAAAATCGAATACATCGAAAAAATGCTCACCCACAACCGTAACTTGTTCCGTAAAAACCTGGTTGCCGGATTTGATTTGAGTTCCAAGTTGATTAACCCGAACCTGATGCTCTACTTCCGGAAAATTGTTCTTTAATGCCGGTCCCAAAGGAAACGGTGTAACTGTATTAAAAAACTGCTGGTCGGGGCCATAATCTTCCTTAACATAGGCCCGGTAGATGCGTTCTGCTTTAGCATGAAATGAATCAAATGTCCATTCATCCTTCACAAACAAAACGATAAGCACACAACAAGCTATGCCCATACTTAAACCAAGAACATTGATAAGTGAATGAACTTTGCTTCTTCGGATGTTTCGCAAAGCGATTGTGATGTAATGCTTGATCATGGTGTTGGGCAGGTTAGCGGATGTTTAGTATTCTTTTACTCAACCATTTTCATTTAAGTCTTCGTAGATTTTAATAAATGCAACTTAAGTGGAATCGCCTCCGGATTCATTCTGAATTGGAATAAATCATGGATGCTTGGAAAGCAAAAAAAGATTTGACTTGATTGTAAAATTGAGGCATCCAGGATCATAGAAGGTTATTAATCAACCTCCTAATCCAATGACGGTGCCACAGTTAAAATGCGAAATTTTACCCCATTTTAACTTATTGCGCGAATGCAGTTCCTTGAATGCGTCCTTAATTGAACTTTTTCGTCCGCCAGCGGACAATCATTCATTAGAATAATTCCTTCGCAATTTTATATATCGGGTCGGATTTACCCATAGAATAGAAATGCAGGGTAGGCACTCCTGCTTGTATTAATTCCCGGCATTGTTGTATGGCCCACTCAATTCCCACCTGCTTGACTTCCAAATTGTCTTTGCACTTTTCCACTTCATCGGCCAGTGATTCCGGGATATCAATATGAAATGTAGTTGGTAAAATGCTGATCTGCGATTTAGTGGTTACCGGCTTAATTCCAGGAATGATTGGCACGGTGATTCCAATTTCACGGCATCGCGAAACAAAATCAAAATACTTCTGGTTGTCAAAAAACATCTGAGTCACGATGTAATCGGCACCGAGTTCTACTTTCAGTTTTAAATACTTAAGATCCATTTTCAGATTCGGTGCTGCAAAGTGTTTTTCCGGATAACCTGCCACACCCATGCAAAAATCAGTGGATGCCGTATGCAATAATTCATCATCCAGGTAAATGCCTTTATTCATATTCACTACCTGCTGAAGGAGATCCGATGCATATTTGTGGCCGTCAGGCTCAGGTACAAACCGTCCTTCATTCTTAATGGCATCACCCTGAAGTACCAGGACATTGTCAATGCCTAAAAAATGAAGATCGATCAGGGCATTCTCAGTTTCCTCCTTGCTAAACCCACCGCATATAATATGAGGCACTGTATCTACTTTATAATGATTTTGAATGGCCGCACAAATACCAACCGTTCCCGGACGCTTACGGGTCGATCGCTTTTCCAGTAATCCGCCATCCTTCTTCTTGTAGACGTATTCCTCCCGGTGATACGTTACATCAATAAAAGGTGGCTTGAATTCCATCAAGGGGTCCATATGATCAAATAGTGACCGTATATTCTCACCTTTTAAGGGTGGGAGGATTTCTATGGTGAACAAGGTCTTGCCTGCTGCACGCTTAATATGATCGATAACTTTCATAAGCTCGTTTGTCTAAATATCATAGTTGAGATTGGGCGCAAGCCATCGCTCAACTTCTTCAATCTTCATTCCTTTTCGACCAGCGTACTCTTCTACCTGGTCACGCTCAATTTTACCCAATCCAAAATACTTAGCCTGCTTATTAGCCAGGTAATAACCGCTGACAGAAGATGCAGGATACATCGCACACGATTCAGTGAGTTTGATTCCGGCTTCTTTCTCAGCATCCAGAATTTCAAAGATGGTTCTCTTCTCAGTGTGATCCGGACAGGCCGGATAACCCGGTGCGGGCCGTATACCCACATAGGCCTCCTTGATCAATTCTTCATTGGAAAACTTTTCCTGAGGATTATATCCCCACAATTCCTTTCTAACCTGTTCATGCAAACATTCCGCGAAGGCTTCCGCCAGCCGGTCGGCCAGGGCCTTGATCATAATCACGGAATAATCATCATGTTTTGCCTGGAATTCATCGATACATTGTTCAAGCCCGATTCCGGTTGTAACTGCAAACAAGCCGATGTAATCAACCATGCCTGAATCTTCAGGTGCAATAAAATCAGCCAATGAAAAATTGGGCAAGCCCGGAGCCTTCTTATTTTGTTGACGAAGAAAATGCAGCCGGGCAAAGGATGTGGAATCAGTTTCAGAATGAAATAATTTCACATCATCCGTTTTCGATCGCTTGGCGGGATAAAAAGCAACCATGCCATTGGCAGTTAACTTCTTGTGCTTAACAATGTCGTTCAGCATGCTTTGAGCATCATTGAACAATTTTAAAGCTTCAGCTCCAACAACAGGGTCTGTTAAAATTCCCGGGTAACGGCCCGCCAGCATCCACGTTTGAAAGAAAGGAGTCCAATCAATATACGCAACGAGTTTTTCGAGTGGGAAGTTGAGTAAAGCTCGTTTTCCGATAAAGGATGGACGCTTAATCTGTTCAGCTTGCCAATCAATGTTAACCTGGTTTTCCCGAGCCGCTTTAAGCGTGATATAATTTTTTTCCTGCCTGCGGCTTTCATGCTCTTTCCGAAGGGACTCGTACTCGCTTTTGACTTTTGTGGTAAATGATTTACGCGAGTTTGGATTAATCAATTCACTGGACACCGGAACACTGCGAGAAGCATCCAATACATGCACCACGGGGCCTTCATAAACCGGATCAATTTTGACTGCCGTATGAATGCGTGAGGTGGTTGCCCCACCAATTAACAAAGGTATCTCAAGTTTTTCACGCTGCATTTCCCGTGCAACGTATACCATCTCATCGAGGGATGGTGTAATCAGGCCACTTAACCCGATGATATCAACTTTTTCCTGTTTGGCTGTTTCTAAAATTTTTTCAGCCGGCACCATCACACCCAGATCGATAACTTCATAATTATTGCAGGCCAGCACAACGCCAACAATATTTTTACCGATGTCGTGCACATCGCCCTTCACGGTAGCCATTAGAATGCGCGCAGCTGGTTTGCCGGTTTCTCCACTCAATCGCTTTTCCTCCTGAAGGTACGGCTCCAGGTAGGCCACGGCACGTTTCATTACCCGTGCACTTTTTACTACCTGCGGAAGAAACATTTTTCCGGCTCCAAACAAATCGCCCACCACGTTCATTCCTGCCATCAGGGGTCCTTCAATAACATTTAATGGTCTGCCGTATTTTTGACGGGCTTCCTCGGTATCCTGATCGATATAATCAAGGATCCCCTTCACCAACGCATGGGATATGCGCTCTTCAACACTTCCGCTTCGCCAGGCATCATCACTTTCCTTTTTCCTGGCCGAACCTTTTACAGTTTCTGCATACTCCAATAAGCGTTCGGTAGCGTCATCCCGTCTGTTTAACAGAACATCTTCAACCCGTTCGAGCAATTCTTTATCTACTTCATTATAAACTTCAAGCATGGTGGGATTAACTATACCCATGTCCATACCATGCTGAATGGCATGATATAAAAAAGCCGAATGCATAGCTTCTCGCACTTTCTGATTGCCACGGAAACTGAAGGACACATTACTCACACCGCCACTTACATGTGCATGCGGCAGATTCTCGCGAATCCATTTTGCCGCTTTGAAGAAATCCACAGCATAATTGCGGTGCTGTTCAATGCCGGTAGCAACCGGAAAAATATTGGGATCGAAAATGATGTCTTCCGGTGGAAACTTAACCTTATCAACCAATAGGCTATATGCCCGTTGACAAATGGATATTCGTCTTTCCAACGTATCGGCTTGACCTTCTTCATCGAAAGCCATCACCACAACAGCAGCACCATATCGCCTGACCAACTTCGCCTGACGGATAAATTCCTCCTCGCCTGCTTTCAGACTGATGGAATTAACGATGCCTTTGCCCTGAAGACATTTGAGACCGGCTTCAATAACTTCCCACTTGGATGAATCAATCATTACCGGCACGCGGGCGATCTCCGGCTCGGCTGCCATCAGGTTCAGAAACTTAACCATGGCCGCCCTAGAGTCGAGCATGCCCTCATCCATATTCACATCAATCACCTGTGCTCCTCCCCTTACCTGGTCGAGTGCCACTTCAAGTGCTTCATCAAACTTATCTTCCTTGATCAGCTTCAGGAACCGGGCAGATCCGGTAACGTTTGTTCGCTCACCAATATTGACAAAGTTCGATGCCGGTGTAATTGTAACGGGTTCGAGTCCGCTTAATCGCAAATTCTTATGCATGGGCCACCTCCACCACTCTTGGCTTATACTTCGCTGCTACTTCGGCAATCTTTCGGATATGATCCGGTGTGCTCCCACAGCAACCTCCTACTATATTGACAAGTCCTTCTTTCAAATACTCCTCAATCTGGGCAGCCATCTCATCCGGTGTTTGGTCATAATGTCCAAACTCATTCGGCAAACCTGCATTTGGATAGGCACTAACAAATGTTTCCGATTCCCGGGCCATTACCTGCAAATAGGGTCTGAGTTGGTTCGCACCCAGTGCGCAATTCAACCCGATGCTCAATAAAGGAACATGCGTTACCGAGATCATGAATGCTTCAGTTGTTTGTCCCGATAACGTTCTTCCGCTGGCATCCGTGATAGTTCCTGATACCATGACGGGAACTTGTCTGCCCGAATCCTCAAAATAATTCTGAATGGCAAATAATGCCGCTTTGGCATTCAAGGTATCGAATATGGTTTCAACCAACAGAAGATCAACGCCACCTTCCATTAATCCGCGGGTTTGGGTGTAATAGGCTTCAACCAACTCATCAAACGTAATAGCTCGGTAACCCGGGTCGTTCACGTTGGGCGACAGCGATGCCGTTTTATTTGTCGGCCCCAATGCCCCGGCAACATACCTCGGCTTATGCGGTGTTTGGTTACTGAATTCGTCAACAACTGCCTTTGCAATCCGGGCTGATTCGTAATTCAATTCATAGGCAATATCCTGCAACTGATAATCAGCCTGGGCAATGGATGTACTGCTGAACGTATTGGTCTCGATAATGTCGGCACCGGCTTCCAGGTATTCCCGGTGGATCTGTTGAATGATGCCGGGCTGTGTTATGGAAAGTAAATCGTTATCACCTTTTAGCGGATGAGCATGATCTTTGAACCGAACACCACGAAAATCATCTTCCGTTAACGGGTAACGTTGAATCATGGTACCCATGGCACCATCAAGCACCAGTATTCTTTCTTTTAAAATGTCTTCAATTTTCATTGGCTCTCTTTACACATTGTATTTATCCAGAGAGCCCGGTAGAAGGGTTACTTATCTTTGACTGACGCTGCGGTCAGCCTGGGATTTAGCACAACGTCCTGATCTGCTGATCAGGATAGGATGCTAAGACGTCATAGGGCCCAGTCCCTCGGTCTTTCTGGATAAGTACGGCAAAGAAACATAATAAGTACATAAAAAGAAAAATCGAATGATGTATTTTTACAGCGAATGAAATTAGCTGCTGTTGACATTGGCTCCAATGCCATACGCTTCCAGGTATCGTCTGTACTGGAAACCGAGAAGCGGGTGATCTTCAAAAAAATGGAATACGTTCGTTTCCCGCTCCGTCTCGGCCATGACGTATTCACCACCAACCGCATCAGCGATAAAAGCATCATCAAATTCAAGAAACTCATGCAGGTATTTAAGATGCTGACCGAACTGTATGAGGTGGATGATTACATGGCTTGTGCCACCTCGGCCATGCGTGAATCTGAAAATGGTGCTGAAGTGGCCCGGCAGGTTGAGGATGAAATCGGGCTATCCATTGAAATCATTGATGGCAAACAGGAAGCCGAATTCATCAACCAGGCGATCATCTCCTACCTGGCGGATGCAACCTATCTTCATATTGATGTCGGTGGTGGCAGTACGGAATTAAACCTCTATGTAAACGGTAAGAAGGTAAAATCACAATCGTTTAAAATCGGTTCGGTCCGTATCCTGGAACATCACGACTCACCCATCATCTGGGCCGATATGGAAAAGTGGGTTAAGCAGAATGTCAAGACCCAATACGGTAAAGTTACCGCGGTAGGAACGGGCGGAAACATCAGCAAGATCTTCGACCTGGCCCAATTAAAACCCCATCGGTTAATGTCGCTGAAGCGAGTGAAGGAAATAAAAGAAATGATTGAACAGCACAGCCTCGAAGAACGTATTTATAAACTTCAGATGAACCCCGACCGGGCCGATGTAATTGTGCCGGCAAGCAATATTTATATACAGGTGATGGACTGGGCCAATGCCAAATACATCCAGGTACCTGAGGTTGGCTTAAAAGATGGCATTATGCTGCACCTGTTTCGAAAAAATGTAGGCCAGAAGAAAATTGAATTCACCAACCTGGAAGATCAGTCGCGTGGAAGGAAAATCATTTCGTTCTGAATTTCCGGTCAGAACAACTCCACATTCCGCACCAGCTCTTTCGAAACAGTATAGAATTCCTTGTGAATATTAAAAGGCGGCTGGCCGTTCAGCTCCTTAAGAACGTAGGTGCCGTCTTCCTTCATGATATAGGTATTAACATTGTCGATAAGGTTAAACCGGAGAATATTCATCGCCTGCTTTTTGAGGATGGCTTCATCCAGCATAAACAACGATTCAATTCTGCGGTCAAAACTCCGTACCATGGCATCAGCACTACCAATGTATACTTTTGGATTGCCTTCGTTGTGGAAATAATAAATACGAGAATGTTCGAGGTATTCACCAACGATGGAAATCACTTCGATATTCTCACTTAATCCGGACCGGCCCGGTCGCAAGCAACAGATGCCCCGTACAATCAACCTTACTTTAACACCTGCTTGCGAAGCCAGGTATAAGGCATCGATGAATTCCTTATCCTGAAGGGAATTGATTTTAATTACGATTCCGGATGGTAAACCATTACGGGCATTTTCAGCTTCACGCTTAACCAGGCTTACCAACTGGTTGCGCATATCGCGCGGTGATGTAATCAGGTTGCGATACGTGGTCGGATAGGAATGTCCGGTAATGACATTAAAGAATTCAGATACATCCTGGGCATATATTTCCTTGGTGGTTAATAACCCAATATCCGTATACAAACGGGATGTCACTTCATTGTAGTTGCCGCTGGAAAGATGAACGTAACGAATCACCCGGTTGCTTTCATCCTGCCGTACAATCAGCAATAATTTTGTATGTGTCTTGACGTTGCTTACTCCATAAATAACAAAACATCCGGCTTTCTGCAGCCGCTGTGCTTCGCGCATGTTGTTCTCTTCATCGAACCTGGCCTTTACTTCAAACAGAACAGAAACGTGCTTTCCACTTTCAGCTGCCTTCAATAAGGCATTGGTAACCCGCGATTCTTTAGCCAGCCGATAGATAGTAATCTTGATGGATAATACACGCGGGTCGTCTGCTGCTTTTTCGAGTAGTTCCAGTACCGGCTCCATCGAATTGTAGGGATGATGCAGCAGTATGTCCCGGTCTTTCAGTACTTCAAGTAAATTCTGAACTCCTTCTTCCGGATAATTAAGCGGTTGAATCGGGTCCGGCATCTGGCTGCGTATCCCCTTGAATTCCTTATGACCGATAATCTGGGACAAGGATCCCAGATCAATCAGGCTTTGTCCCGGAATGTTGAAGATATTATGATCGTCAATATCCCACTGGATTTTTAACAGGCGCATCATCCAGGGGTCCATCTCACCCTGGACTTCCATACGCACAACGCGCCCGACGATTGATACGAAAAAGATTAACGCTTTGAATCTCAACATTCCTGAACAATTGCTGAATGTTATGCCGTATTATTTCTTCAACCGGAACAAAACGCAATAAATCCTCACCCGGAATTTCGTAGAACCGGGGTATATTGCTCGGAACCTGGATGAATGATACCCGGTTCATTTCCTGGCCATCGCCCATCACCTTTGTGACTACACCAAACAACAAGCGGTTGTTCTTCAACACCGGAAACGTATGATACGAATCAAACGCCATTGGCGTGAGCATCGGAAAAATAGTGTTGATGAAATATTCATTCACCTGTTTGACGTGTTCGGGCGATAGTTCTCCATAAGGACATAAGGTGAAATTATGGTCCCTAAAAAGAGGCTTTAATTTGAAGAGAAAATACTCATGCTGATCGATTACAAAATTCCGAAGACTATTCAGTAATAATTTACGGAAGGGTTCTTCGCGCATTCCGCTGTAGTCGTATCGTTCTTTTCCGTAATCAATATAGTTATACAAGCTTCCTAACCGGATGGTGCAAAACTCATCCAGGTTGGTAGCTGTAATGGCCAGAAATTTTAACCGATCGAATATGCTTCGGTTAATGTGTTTTGCCTGATCGAGAACACGGTAATTAAATTGAATCCAGCTCAAATCACGGCTGATGTACCGGCTTTCATCAATACGGCTGGTGCTTTGATTTTTTTCGAGTACCGGATTATCCATTTTACTAAGTTGTTCAAAATAGGTTTTCAGTTCCCCGGAAACCTCAAACAATCGATTAAAAAATTATTAAATATCGATGCGTGCGTATTTGGCATTCTTTTCAATGAATTCCCTTCGCGGAGCAACCTCATCACCCATCAGCATGGAGAACAAATGATCGGCTTCAGCAGCCGATTCAATACTCACCTGCTTTAAGGTTCTGCGGGCAGGGTCCATGGTGGTTGACCACAATTGTTCGGGGTTCATCTCACCCAAACCCTTGTATCGTTGAAGCGTAACGGAGTCATCTTTGCCTCCTCCCAACTCTTTAACAAGTGCATCGCGTTCTTCTTCCGTCCAGCAGTACCGCTCTTCCTTTCCTTTCTTGACCAGGTACAACGGAGGAAGGGCTATATATACATAGCCGTTCTCTATCAATTCGCGCATATAACGGAAAAAGAAGGTCAGAATGAGTGTGCGGATATGGCTTCCGTCCACATCGGCATCCGTCATGATGATGATCTTGTGGTAACGGAGCTTATTCATATTTAGAGCCTTTTCATCATCAGCCGTACCAAATGATACACCAAGTGCCGTGATGATATTCTTGATTTCTTCGTTGTCGTAGATCTTATGTTCCTGGGCTTTCTCCACATTCAGAATTTTACCCCTCAACGGAAGTATAGCCTGGAAATTACGGTCGCGCCCTTGCTTCGCTGAACCTCCCGCAGAATCGCCTTCAACTAGGTAAAGTTCACAAATGCCAGGATCGGTGCTTGAGCAATCGGCCAGTTTGCCTGGTAAACCGGTGCCTGTCAGTACATTTTTACGTTGCACCATTTCACGTGCCTTGCGGGCCGCATGTCGGGCCTGAGCAGCGAGAATTACTTTGCTTACAATGAGCTTTGCTTCTTTCGGATGTTCCTCCAGGTAGTATTGCAGAACTTCGCCAACGGCCTGATCAACAGCCCCCATAACTTCCGAGTTACCCAGCTTGGTTTTGGTCTGTCCTTCGAATTGAGGCTCGGCCACTTTTACCGAAATAACAGCCGTAAGGCCTTCCCGAAAATCATCACCACTGATTTCAATTTTCACTTTCTCAAGCAGACCCGATTTATCGGCATAATTCTTTAACGTACGGGTAAGTGCCCTACGGAATCCAGCCACATGGGTTCCGCCTTCGTGAGTATTGATGTTGTTTACATACGATACCAGGTTTTCGCTGAAAGAGGTATTGTAACTAAGCGCTGCTTCAACCGGAATTTCGCTTTTATCATTGCTGATGAAAATCGGCTCCGGTATCAGTTTCTCCCGGGTTGAGTCGATATAACTAACAAACTCCCGAAGCCCCCCTTCGGAATAAAACTCATCGTGACGCACGTTACCTTCTTCATCTTTTTCGCGAAGGTCTTGCAGGAATATCCGAATACCCGGGTTGAGAAATGCCAGCTCACGTAA
>JALOMY010000085.1 GCA_025455225.1 Cyclobacteriaceae bacterium
GATTTACTTCGGGCAAAGTATGATTTTATTTTCAGGAAGAAAGTACTCGACTTTTATCAGGGATTACCCCTCGACTTTTAATTCAACCACTCTAAGATAATTCCCAATGGCAAAACAAAAACGTAAATCAAATAAGCTCATTTATATACTGATCGGTGCAGTTGTCGTGCTGTTGCTATTCATTGTGATCGGTCGTTCTCAGGGTTGGATCGGCAAACCTAAAGAACTTGAAGTAGAACTGGCCAAGGCTTCGCGAACTACCATCACAGAGAAGATCAGTGCATCCGGAACAGTACAGCCCGTTACCGAAGTAAAACTGGCCCCGGAAGTTTCAGGTGAAATCCTTGAACTCTTAATTGAAGATGGTGATTCGGTTACTCAAGGCAAATTGCTGGTTAAAATCCGCCCCGATACCTGGATATCGCAATTAGAACGTGCAGAAGCATCACTGAATCAGCAACGCGCCAATCTGGTAGCATCTGAAGCAGCCCTGGCACGGGCAGAGGCAACTTTTACCCGGGCTGAGCAGGAATACGAACGGCAAAAAAAGTTATGGGATCAGAAAGTAATTGCAGAAGCCGATTGGCAACTTGCCCAACAGAACTATAAAGTTGCGGAAAATGATTTGAAATCGGCCCGGCAAAATGTTCAGGCTGCCCGTTTCATCGTTCGAAGCGGTGAAGCTTCCATAACCGAAGCGCGTGAAAATGTGCGCAAGACTAGTGTACTTGCCCCTATGGATGGTTTTGTTTCCAAATTAAATGTAAAGATGGGCGAACGGGTTGTGGGTACAATGCAGATGCAGGGAACAGAAATGTTGCGTATTGCCGATCTGAGTGTAATGGAAGTTCGTGTAAACGTAAATGAGAACGATATCGTACGAGTGCATATTGGTGATACCGCTATTATCGATGTGGATGCATACGCCAATATCAACAAGCAGTTTCGGGGTGTTGTTACCCATATTGCGAATACAGCCCGGGATAAAACATCCAGCGATGCAATTACAGAATTTGAAGTACGTATCCTCATCCTGAGCAATTCCTATCAGGATTTAGTAGAGTCCGGCAAGCGGTACCCTTTCCGTCCGGGAATGACAGCCAGCGTTGAAATACTGGCAACGCGAAAAGAAAATGTTGTTTCTGTGCCGTTGGCAGCAGTAACCACTCGTAATCCGGAAGAGATAAAGAAAGAAGGGGAGCAAGGCCCTCCGGGTGAAGGTCCTCCACCTCAAAATCAACAATCAACTGACGCAAAAGCGACTGAAAAGAAAAAAGATAAAATCGTTGTGTTTGTAAACGATAACGGTGCAGCCAAGATGGTTGAAGTTCAAACCGGTATCAGTGATTATGAGAATATTGAAATCGTTTCAGGTGTTGATGAAGGAACAGAAATAGTTACCGGTCCTTTCCTTGTAGTTTCCAAGCGTTTGAAGGATGGTGATAAAATCAGGCAAGCTGAAAAGAAAGAAGCTACGGGAGATAAGGCTAAGGAAGAATAAGTCATTTACGAATATTCTAAAAACCTTTCGTCTTCCCGGAGGCGAAAGGTTTTTTTGTATCTTGATAGTTAAAAAATATGGTACAGCATCCCTGGCATGAAGTTTCAATCGGTGTTAATCCCCCGGAAAACGTAAATGCTATTATTGAAATCCCCAGAGGCTCAAGAGCTAAATACGAAATAGACAAAGCCAGTGGCTTAATTAAACTTGATCGGGTACTCTATGCCTCTATGTATTATCCATTAAACTATGGATTTATACCACAGACTTTGGGGGAGGATCATGATCCATTGGATATCGTTGTATTAACCCAGGTTTCTGTGGTGCCGCGTTGTATGATTCCATCTAAAGTAATCGGGGTGATGCGTATGATTGACCGGGGTGAAGCAGACGATAAAATAATTGCTGTTGCCGAACAGGATGCCAGTGTCAGTTATATTAATGATGTTAACGAATTGCCCGAATTTTTTCGGGTTGAACTCAAGCACTTTTTTGAGAACTACAAGACACTGGAAAATAAAAAAGTTATTGTAGACGAATTTTTAGGAAAATCAGAGGCCCTTCCCATTATTTTGAACAGCATTGCATTATACGAGCAAACCTTTAAGAAATCGTAGCGACCTCAGAGGTCTAATTTTAAATTGATTGAAATGGCTCAATAGCCACTTGCTGTTTAAACCCAATTAATTAAATGCTTATACACAAGATGAATTGGCAAACCCATTACGTTGAAATACGATCCTTCAATGCGTTCAATGGCAATCATGCCAATAAAATCCTGGGCTCCGTACGCGCCTGCTTTGTCGTAAGGCTTGTAGGTATCAATATAAAATTCAATCTCTTGCCTTGTAAGTACTTTGAAAGTGACTTTAGTGGTGTCATCAAAGCTTAATTCTTTTTCAGCCGACATTATACAAACACCCGTAATGACCTGGTGAGTATTTCCGCTAAGTCGGGTTAACATGTCAATAGCCTCATCGCGATTACCGGGTTTATTAAGTATTGCTCCTTGCAGAATTACCACTGTATCTGCAGTAATGATAATCTCTTGGGTTAGTGATTTCCTGAATTGTTCAGCTTTTTTTAAAGCCAGGTATCGGGCCACTTCTTCTACTGGTAATTCTTCGGGAAATGATTCATCATGATCAGGCTTTTCAACTGTAAACGAAAAACCAACTTCCCGCATCAGGTATTGCCTTCGCGGGGAAGAAGAAGCGAGAATAATGGGGCGACTGATCATGGTGATTAAATAGGACTGTATTCAGGCAGTTGAAATTCATCCTTGCGGATGGAACTGAATAAAAAGCCACAGATCACTTTGGGATAGAAATAGGTTGATTTTTGTGGCATTGTTGACCCGCTGTGACAAACTTGGTTCACTTCTTCTATGGAAACTTCATTGGTAATGATCGCCAGCTGGGCTTCTTCCTGAATAACTTTTTTCAGGCAATCTGTAAAACTTCGGTCGAACTGAATATATTTTGTTTGTCGTTGTTCCTTGCCGGGTATTCCAAGGACCTTTTCGATTATGAAATAATGCATCACGGTTAAATCAAGATTTCTTACAACTTCAGGGAACGGCCAATTTAATTTTGAAATAGATTCAGGTTTTAAACGAACCTTGTAAGCATTTTCTTTGAACAATAATCCGAACGCCCACTTTTTTCCGATTATAATTTCATTGATGGTATCGGGGTTTTCAATAGGTTTTATTATGAAATCTTCCTGAAGTTTATGAAGGATTTCCTGCTCTGAAAAATGGGAGAGGCCCTTAATCAATCGGTGAGTAGGTAAAATGCGTAAGTCTCCGGAATTCGAATTTGTAAGATACATCAGGTGGAAATTATAGCCTTCATCACCCTGATGGTGGGTGTTGAGTGCCTTCATTTTCTTCTGGTAATGCAACGAGCTTTCATACCGGTGATGTCCGTCTGCGAGGATTATGGATCTGGATTGAAGATGATCCATAAAGTGACGAATGATGTTGGCATCCTGAATTACCGCCATTACATCCCGAACGCCCTGGTAGTCTTCGGTTTCATATAGCGGATTTTGTATTGCTTCATCCATGTAGCGTTCCAGAATAAATTCAGGGTCGGAATAGAGCCCATGGGTAGCACTAACGTGTAGTTGAGTTTTTTCAAGTAATTCTATCCGGTTGTTGACCGAATCTGGAATTGTATTTTCATGCCTTAGTATAATACCTTCATTCCAGTCGTATACCCGAATGTTGCAGACGAATCCCTTCCGGCATAATTCGTTCGGAGTTCCTGCCAGTTTAAAATATTGATAGTATACATAGATGGCCGGTAATTTGTCTTGTACAAGTACTCCCTTTTTTTTCCATTCTTCCAAAATGGATTTTGCATGCACGGCAGGTTGCGGACCTTCCGGTACGGATAGATGAATGCTGTTGTAAGGAATTTTATAGAGAGCATTACGTTGTTTTTCAGAGACTACATCAAAAAGGGGAGAGCTCAGTTTTTCAATATCTTTCGATAGTTGCGAATTATATCGCCAAGCAATAAGAGGTTTAATTTCTGCCAATGGTAATCGCGAATTATTTGGTTAACACTACACAATGCGAATGATCTGATGATATTTCGAGTCAATCGTTATAGCCGATTTTTACGCCATTTGCTGATGGTTTTTAGTTCTACCGGTTCCTGATGATTAGCAGTATTCTTACCATACTCAACCACACTAAGAGCTGAAGCAATCAGTTCTTCTGCATGCAGGGGGCTTGTTGATAAGGATTCAGGTTTGAAGAATTTTTCAACAAACTTGGTATCAAAATTTCCGGATCGGAAAGCATCATGATGCAGTACATATTTGCAGAATCCCAGAGTGGTCTCAAGTCCTGTTATTTCATATTCATCGATAGCCCGAATTGTTTTTTCAATTGCCAGTTCTCGCGTTTCAGCATGGCAAATCAGTTTGGCAATCATGGGGTCATAATAGAAAGGTATGCTCATGCCTTGTTCAAATCCATCATCTACCCGAATACCATTTCCCTGCGGGCGATTGTAGGTTTTAAGCGTACCAATATCAGGTAAAAAGTTGTTGGCAGGATCTTCTGCATATACACGAACTTCAACAGCATGTCCCTGAATGGAAAGATCTTCCTGTTTAAAAGGCAGGGGCTCGCCCTCGGCTATTTGTATTTGGAGTTTAACCAGGTCAATCCCCGTTATCATTTCAGTTACCGGATGCTCCACTTGCAATCGGGTATTCATCTCCAGGAAATAGAAATTCAGGTTTTCATCCAGGATAAATTCCACCGTTCCAGCACCATAATAGCCACATGATTTGGCAACGTTTATAGCAGCTTCTCCCATAGATTGTCTTAATTCGGAAGTCAGAACGGAAGAGGGTGCTTCTTCAATAACTTTCTGGTGTCTTCGTTGAATGGAACATTCGCGTTCGAAAAAATGAATCACGTTTCCGTGCTGGTCGCCAAATATCTGGAATTCAATATGTCGTGGCTGGGTAACATATTTTTCAATAAACACGGAGCCATCACCAAACGCTGATGTGGCTTCACTTACCGCTCGTTCCATTTGTTCTTCAAATTGCTCTTCACGGTCAACAATGCGCATTCCTTTTCCGCCACCTCCGGCACTGGCTTTAATCAGAATCGGATAGCCGATTTCGCGCGCAATCTTTTTTGCACTTACCAGGTCGGTTATCGGTTCAGAAGTTCCGGGAACCAGGGGTACATTAAACCGTGAGACTGCTTCTTTGGCTGCCAGTTTACTGCCCATAACTTCAATGGATTGTGCGGATGGTCCTACAAAGATGAATCCCGACTCCTCAACATGCCGGGCAAAATCTTCATTTTCAGATAAGAAACCATAACCAGGGTGGATCGCATCGGCCTGAGTCTTCCGTGCCGCCTCGGTAATTTTTTCCATTCTCAGGTACGATTCAACGGAAGGTGATTGGCCAATATAAACAGCCTCATCTGCGAAGCGTACGTGTAGAGCGTTACGATCTGCATCGCTGTAAACGGCAACCGTTTTAATTCCCATTTCCCGGGCACTGCGCATAATCCGGAGGGCAATTTCACCACGATTGGCAACTAGTAATTTTTTTATTTTTGCCATGATTTAAGCCTTTCCATGCAATGTTAATGAATAATTGTGGTTAGGCCAACGATCGTTGACGCTTCCCAAGATTCTGCACTCGACCGGGATTTAATCACTTGTAAGTGAGCTTTTTTCATTATTTTTGCCGCAATTTTAAAACCCAAAACACGAAATGGTTGACTTATTTGATAAGCTGAAAATGGAGGCCGGCCCGTTGGCAAAGTATTCCCACTTTGCAGATGGATATTTCACTTTCCCCAAGCTAGAGGGAGATATTGGTCCTCATATGAAATTCAATGGGCGAATGGTTTTGAACTGGAGCCTTAACAATTATCTCGGCTTGGCTAATCACCCGGAAGTAAGGAGGGTAGATGCAGAGGCGGCTGCCCAATATGGATTAGGCAGCCCTATGGGCGCACGCATGATGTCAGGCAATTCCGTACATCATGTTGAACTGGAGCGTCAATTGGCAGAATTTGAGAAAAAGGAAGATGCCATGCTCCTCAATTACGGTTATCAGGGTGTTGTGTCCATCATTGATGCCATCGTTGACCGGAAGGATGTAATCGTCTACGATGCTGAATCTCATGCCTGTATTATCGATGGTGTAAGACTGCATATGGGTAAGCGATTTGTCTTCGGTCACAATGACATGGAGAGCCTTGAAAAGCAGCTTCAGCGTGCAACCAAATTGGTGGAAGAAACGGGTGGTGGAATTTTGGTTATCACGGAGGGTGTTTTTGGTATGTCGGGTCGACAGGGAGACCTTAAAGGTGTAGTAGCTCTTAAGGAAAAATATAAATTCCGGTTATTTGTTGATGATGCACATGGTTTTGGTACAATGGGTGCCACAGGAGCCGGAACAGGAGAGGAACAAGGCGTTCAGGATAAAATTGATCTCTATTTCTCTACGTTTGCCAAGGCTATGGCCAGTATCGGGGCTTTTGTGGCAGGTGATAAACGAATTATCAATTATCTGCGCTATACCATGCGTTCGCAGATTTATGCCAAAAGCTTGCCTATGCCTTTGGTGGTTGGCGCCATCAAACGTTTAGAGCTATTAAGGACGAAGCCTGAACTCAAGGAGAAACTCTGGACAATTGTACGGGCTATGCAGTCGGGATTAGTGGATCAAGGATTTAACATCGGCCTCACTACATCTCCGGTTACACCTATATTGTTTAAAGGCGGAGTTGCAGAAGCTGCCCATATGGCACTTGACCTGCGCGAGAACTTCAATATCTTCTGCTCTGTAGTGATCTATCCTGTTGTACCTAAGGATGTTATCATGTTCAGGATCATCCCTACGGCAGCCCATACCCTGGAGGACGTTGAGCGGACGCTTAAGGCGTTTTCGGCACTGAAAGAGAAGCTTGACAGCGGCTATTATAAGAGCCTGGAATTGGAAGCTTTGGCAAAACCTGTTTAAAAAAGGTGCATTTAGGCTTGATTTTCAGGCTTTTTAGTTAAATTGGCATAAGAAATAAATTCTAAATCTTAAACTTATAGCACAATGCAAAAATTTCAAGACCTCAAAAACCTCATAGCTTCATTAGAAGGCGATGCAGAAAAATTCTATGCTAAAGGCAATAGTGCTGCGGGTACCCGCCTTAGAAAAGGCATGCAGGAGCTAAAAAATATGGCTCAACTCATTCGGTCTGAGGTTCAGGAACTGAAGAATAAAGCTTCTTAAAACCCCGAAGTTCAGCAGAAACGATTTAGAATAAGGGGATAGCTATGCGCTATCCCTTTATTTTTTTATTGCCTGATAGGCATTATGAATTTTTTGTTTGAGCCCTTCTGAGGCCTCAATTAAGGGCAGTCTTACAAAGTTCTCACAAATTCCGATTTCTTTAAGCAATTGCTTGATTCCAACCGGATTAGCTTCTTCATACATAGGACCATTAATTTCCAGTAAAGAGAACTGTGCCTTGCTTGCTTTTTCAAATTGACCTGCGAATGAAAATTCTTTCATCTTTTTAAAAGTTACCGGAAGTGCATTGGCCAATACGGAAATAACTCCTTTTCCTCCAATTGAGTAAATGGGAACGGTGAGCAAGTCATCTCCCGATATCAATAAAAAATCTTTCGGCTTTTTTTGGGCAATTTTCATGCATTGTTCCAGGTTGCCCGAGGCTTCTTTAACCCCAACAATATTCGGATGCTCAGCCAACCGAAGTGTGGTCTCGGCAGTAATATTGGATGAAGTACGGCCCGGTACATTATACAAAATTATCGGTACGGGTGAAGCATCCGCAATTCGGCTAAAATGCTGAAAAATTCCTTCCTGGGACGGTTTATTATAATACGGGCTAACGGAAAGAATGGCATCAACTCCCGATAAATCGGTTGTCCGGATTATGTCAATTACGTTTTGCGTATTATTTCCTCCAATCCCAAAAACGATGGGTAATCCAGAAGGATTATTTCTTCTGACAAATTCCAGTACCTGCTTCTTTTCATCTGCATTTACGGTAACCGATTCCCCGGTGGTTCCCATAACTACATAATAATCCACACCTCTTGCCGTATGCTTCAATAGCCGTTTTAATGCCTTATAATCTATAATTCCTTTGGCATCAAATGGGGTTACAAGTGCTACTCCGGTACCAAATAGCTTTTTCATATAAGTGGTATTATGAAGTTAGTAATTTAAACTGGAAAAGGTTGTGCATGAGGTTGGTTGAGGTTACTTGATCTGGATTGAATATTTATAAATTGACTCAATAAGACTTTTCGTATCGTTTGGAGATTCAATCATCAGTTCAAAAAACGGATGCCCGTTGTCCCAATGTCGACCTATCCGGCATAAGGCTTTACTTCGGGCGATCAAATTCATCAATATGGGATTTGGCTCCGTATCGATGTAATACAGGTAATCAAAGGCAGTATTGCAGAATTTTTGAGCTTGAGAAGACTGAATTTCACCCCATATTGAAATGTCTTTCAGGGTAAGAAAATCAAACATGAATTCATAGTTGTCTTTACCCTCAGGGAGAAAGCAGAATACCTCCACCTTTTTGCCATCTTTCTCAAGGCGATGCATCAAGTCTTTGATACCCTCATGTTTTTTCTTGTCTTCAACGGTGAACAAAATCCCAACAATTTTGGCATCGGCATACGCTTTAGATTCCCGGATGGACTTATTATTTTTTAATTGCGATTTCGTTCGAAGATCAAGAAAATAGTGTTTCATAAAGCCTCATTAAATTGCTTTTCCTTCAAGCAATCGTTCAAATTCTTTTTCGGTAATAATTCGTACTCTCAATTTATCTGCTTTTTCTCTTTTAGAAGGACCCATGTTATCGCCTGCGAGTAAGTAATCCAATTTTCCCGAAACCGAACTTAAGACTCGCCCACCGTTTTCGATTATAATATCTTTCAGAGCATCACGTTCATAATTCTGAAAGACACCTGAGATAACGAAAGATTTATTATCCAGTAAATTGCTTACTCTCCTGATTTCTTTTTCCTCGATTTCAAATTTTAGCCCCGCCTTTTTAAGCCGTGTAATTTCGTGTTTATTTTCCGGGTCTTTGAAAAACGCAGCAACACTTTCAGCAATCTTTTTTCCAACTTCCGGAGCCTCCAGTAATTCAGTCACGGAAGCGTGGGCTAATGCATCAATGTTTTTAAAGTGCCTGGCGAGTTTCTCGGCTACGGTTTTTCCAACATAGCGTATTCCAATGGCAAATAAAACATTTTCAAATGCAGCCTCCTTTGATTGTTCAATGCCATTCAGGATGTTTTGGGCTGATTTATCTTTTACTTTTTCCAGTTTTAAGAGATCGTCTTTTTTAAGGTCATATAAATCTGCGGGACTTTTAACTAGCCCCTGTTCATACAACTGCCGTATGGTTTGCTCGCCCAGCGAATCAATATCCATGGCTTTTCGCTGGATAAAGTGTTCAATCCTACCTTTGATCTGGGGTGGGCATCCATTACGATTCGGA
>JALOMY010000086.1 GCA_025455225.1 Cyclobacteriaceae bacterium
AACCGCGTATCAGGCCGAAATACGAAGCATCGCTCTAAACGATCTGAAGAAATTAATCGTTTTAAATGTTCAAGACAGCGATCCATCACGCGTAATAAAATCAGCAAACGCTAATCCTGAATTCTCTTTTCATTACTTCCTTAGCGCATGGCACCTCACCAACAATTTGGCATCGGTTTATTCAATTACCTCTGACTTGACCTGATAAAAGGAGGAAAAAAGTTAACCGGCCTTTCACTGTACTTAGTGTTTACATAGGAGACAATGGAATTGGAAAATTTGGCTCAACGTTTTTTGTCTGGTTACTTGCACCCAGCCACCATTCGCACTAAGAGTAATCTATACTTTAGGTTATTGATTTGTGTAATGAATCTCTTTCGTAATGACTACTATTGCTGATATCTCCTTCGCAACAATCTTTGACTTGCGATTAATTGATCGAACTCCGGTACTCCTGCGGTGTCAATCCCACATATTGCTTAAACACCCGACTAAAATGCTGCGGATATTTAAAACCTAACTCGTAAGCAATTTCACTAACGGATTTATTTGCATCGAATATCCTTTCTTTCGCCACGTCAATCAATTTCAGGTGAATGTATTCGCTTGCCGATTTTCCGGTTTCCTTTTTGATCAGGTCACCGAAATAGTTGGGTGAAAGGTTAAGTTTATCGGCACAGTAGGCAACAGAAGGTAATCCAACTTCTTGAGGTTTGTTGGATGTAAAGAAATTATCCAACAGTGCTTCAAATCGCTCCAGGATTCCTTTGTTTGCATTGTCGCGGGTGATGAATTGCCGATCATAAAATCGAACGCAATAGTTAAGCAGCAATTCAATGTTATTAGCTATCAAGGTCTTGCTGTGTTTATCTACCGCATGCTCTAATTCATATTTGATTTTACCGAAACAATCCATGATGATTTGCCGCTCACGCTCTGACAGATGCAGCGCTTCATTGGTGGTATAGGAAAAAAATGAATATTCGTTCATATGACGACCTAGCGAAGTGCCACGAATAAAATCTGCGTGAAATACCAATGCGAGACCTTGTGGCTGATAATATTCGTCCCCGGTAGAACCGATCACCTGGCCCGGAGCTAAAAATACGAGCGTGCCTTCCTCGTAGTCGTAATTGCTAATTCCGTATTTCAGATCGCCACATTTAATCTGTTTCAAAAACACAACATAAAATCCATAGCTCATTTTTCGAAGCTGTCGGGGCGCTGCTTTCGAAAGATCAACAACACTTACAAGTGGGTGTAACGTTTCATTTCTGTTAAAGGTATTGTACTGACCGATCGTATCAAATTTCAATATCTCTTCCATAGCTGGATTATATTTCTATCCAAAATTAGCCGTTCCTGTCTTCATTTCGATACAGGCAGGTCGCAATCAGTGAATTTGGTTGGCAAAGCAGTAATCTGTATACGTCACCTGTAAGATAGCAACTACATCTTTGTAGCGGAAAAGCCAAAAAAAATTAGCCTTGAGGGTAGCTGCAACACATATCATCACAATACTGATGCTAAGTAATTTATTTACCGGTAAATCATTTGCGCAAGCTACCGAATCCGAAGACTTAACGGCACAGCAACAAGGATTGATTTCCATAGCTGCCTATACCGCGAATGGTGATTTGAAGAATTTAACACCTTCGTTAACTATCGGATTAGATGCTGGACTCACCGTTAATGAAATTAAGGAAGCCATCGTGCATGCCTATGCCTATTGCGGATTTCCAAGAAGTATTCGT
This sequence comes from Cyclobacteriaceae bacterium, assembly GCA_025455225.1. GTDB lineage: Bacteria > Bacteroidota > Bacteroidia > Cytophagales > Cyclobacteriaceae > UBA2336. The sequence goes on from JALOMY010000086.1 coordinate 1,755, forward strand.
GGACTGCAAACATTCATGACCGTACTTAATGACAGAAAGGCTAAAGGGATTCAGGATAAGGTGGGAAAAGAGGCATCTCCCATCAGCAATGAGGGTAGTAAATATGAACGGGGTAAAAAAGTTCTTGGCGAACTAACCGGTGCGCCTCAAGAAGGTGTCTTAACGGGATACGGAGCCTTCGCACCAGTCATTGATACTTTTTTGAAGGAGCATTTGTTTGCCGACATTTTTGAGCGCGATGTTTTAACCTATGCCCAGAGGGAACTCGTAACCATTTCAGTTCTGAGTTCAATCGGTGGTGTAGAGCCCATGCTTAGCAGTCACTTATCCATCAGTCTTAATGTTGGCTTCACACCGCAACAACTGAAACAGTTTGTGCATGTGATTGAACCCGCCATTGGTAAGGAGAAAGCGAAAGCCGCAAATGCGGTAGTCACAGAAGTTTTAAAAAGTAGACAAAAGTAATTTAGATAACCATGAGCATGATGAAGAATATTGTAACAGGAATGATAGGTTGCATGGCACTTGTGTTTTCAATCGGCAGTTGCGGTCAGCAAAAGATTGTAAAGGAGAAGGGAGAAGAGAATTTAGTCTTCCCGAAAGGTGAAAAAATTACCAGCAATAATTTTATGGGAACGGTTTATCTGCAAAATCTCATGACTGCGGATAGCATTAATCCTACTGCAGTTGGTAACGTAACGTTTGAACCCAGAGCCCGCACGAAGTGGCATCTTCATCCGGGTGGACAAATATTACTTGTGATTGATGGCGTGGGCTATTATCAGGAGAAAGGTCAATCAAAAAAATTATTGTACAAAGGTGATGTGATAAAATGTCCACCCAATGTTCCTCACTGGCATGGGGCAAGTTCGGATAAACATTTTGTGCAAGTGGCGGTAACCAACAGGCATCTTGGTGAAACGGTGTGGTTGGAAGATGTGACCGATGAAGTTTATAATAAATAATGTTCGTAGAGGTAACTAGTAATTAGACCGTGAGGAATGAAAAATAAAAGCGCACTCGCTCTGGCAATCTTAACAATGATGTTAACGCAAACCTATGGGCAGAAAAGGCCAATCGTAATTCAAGATCAAGGCAGCTTTGCTGTTGGTGGAACCATGATTACAAATCCAGGTACATTCGATCCAATCAAACGCACACCAGAAGGCCAGACCTTTCGCGGGGATCACGCCTATGTCTTTTATCAGATTCCTGAAAAACCTAAGAAGTTGCCGCTCGTATTCTGGCATGGTATCGGTCAGTTTTCAAAAACATGGGAAACTACACCAGACGGTCGCGATGGCTTTCAAAACATTTTTTTAAGAAGAAACTTTAGTGTTTACCTGATTGATCAGCCGAGACGCGGCAATGCAGGCCGAAGTACTGTGGAGGGAACCATAACACCTGTTCCCGATGAACAAATTTGGTTTGGCACATTTCGGGTGGGTGTATGGCCAAACTATTTTCCAGGCGTTCAGTTCTCAAAAGATGCCGAGGCACTCAATCAATACTTTCGCTCGATGGTTCCAAACGTTGGGCCTATTGACATCAATGTAAATGTTGATGCAGTATCGGCATTAGCAACCAAACTAGGTTCAATAATTCTTGTTACACACTCTCATTCGGGTGGCATGGGTTGGCTTACGGCTATTAAGAATCCGAATGTTCGCGCTATTGTGTGCTATGAGCCAGGCTCAGGTTTTATTTTTCCGGAAGGAGAAGTGCCGCAGCCAATAGAAAGTTCTGCAGGTCCATTGGTGGCCAATGGTGTTTCTAGAGAAGACTTTCTAAAACTCACCAAAATACCAATTATCATTTATTATGGAGACAATATTCCGGCAAAGCAGGATCCGAATCCCGGCATTGACGGTTGGCGTGCACGATTAGAGATGGCCAGAAAGTGGCGCGATGCTGTGAATGAGGCCGGTGGTGATGTAACGGTAGTTCACTTACCCGAAATCGGAATTAAAGGAAATACACATTTTCCATTCTCTGATTTGAACAACATTGAGATAGCCGACCTGATGTCGAAGTGGTTGAAGGAAAAAGGATTGGATAAGTGAAATTGATTTACACTTCTGTTATGATGAATTGAAAGCTGCAAATGATAATTAACCATGAACATAAAAATTAAATGCCAATTTATAATCGTTATGATTACGTCAACACTCAGCCTTGTTGCAACGGCACAAAATAAAATCACAAATCCATTTGGCCTGGTTTATGAGAATGCCATCACAAAAAATATTTCAGGTGAAGTAAATATTCATCCGGTTACTTATAAACTCAATGGCATTGAAATCGCGGCCAACGTGTACACACCGGCCAACTATGATCCATCAAAGCATTATCCGGTCGTAGTAGTGGCACATCCAAATGGTGGTGTGAAGGAGCAGGTGGCAGGATTATATGCACAACGACTGGCGGAATCAGGTTACATAGCAATCGCTGCAGATGCTGCATATCAGGGAGCCAGCGGTGGTCAGCCACGCAATGTGGATAAGCCTGCTTTTCGAATTGAGGACATTCGCGGTATGGCGGATTATATCTGTAAGTACAAAGGAGTAGACGCGAGCCGACTTGGTTTATTAGGTATTTGCGGAGGCGGAGGTTATGCATTGAAAGCAGCACAGACCGATAAGCGTTTTCAGGCAGTGGCCACACTGAGTATGTTTAATTCCGGTGTAGTCAGACGAAACGGATATATGAATTCCGGAGTGTCTACAATTCAGCAACGGTTACAACAAGCCACTGAAGCCCGCGCACAGGAAGCAGCCGGAGGAAAAGTATTATATGCAGCGGATACAGAAATCACTGATGAAATGGCCGACAAAATGCCATTCGATTTGTATCGTGAAGGTCATTATTACTACAACAGAACGCATGCTCATCCTAATTCAACATTCAAGTACACCATGAGTAGTTTGCTCGACCTGATGGAGTTTGATGCAGCTACCAACATGGATTTAATTAATCAACCCTTGCTGATGATCGCAGGCAGTAAAGCTGACAGTTTTTACATGACCGACCAGGCATTCAACCTGGCTACCGGAACAAGAACGAAAGAGTTATTCCTCATTCCGGGTGCCACACACATTCAAACGTATTACGTTCCTGAGTATGTAGGGCAGGCGATGAATAAACTCAATGAGTTCTTTGGAAAAAATTTGCAACAGAAAGTTCACCTCAACTAAAAAGCAGAAATATGAAACCAATCATTCTTACATTATTCTCTATTATCATCAATGCACAAACCTTCGCACAAAATTCTGCAGTTGAACAGGAGCTCATTGCACTCTCGAAAGATAAATGGCAATGGATGGCCGACAAGAATATAGAAAGGCTTGCTACACTCTTTCATGATGAGTCAAAATTTGTGCACATGAGTGGCACATGGAAAAAAGATGAGGAGCTCGATATTATCAAAACCGGAAGCATCTGGTACAAAAAGGCTGATGTGAAAGATGTGGCTGTTGAACTCTTTGATAATACCGCCATTGTCTGGAATCGGATTACGCTTACAGCCGTAGTGCGTGGCAGTGATGTGGTGACTGAGTTTACTGTTACCGAAGTCTATAAAAAGCAAAAGAAAGAATGGAAAATGCTTGCGCTAACCTTTAGCAGTGTGCGCGATACGCATACGATTAAACATTAATCGTCACATGAGGTAGGCAATTAACACATTACGAATACATCTTATATCATAATCTTCAATCATGAAAAAATTATTAACCGGATTTACACTGCTTTTCTTTACCTGCGTGCTATTTGCACAGCATGCAGTTCAGCAGAACACAGGACCTGAAGTGAAAACTGCATCCGGAGTGGTGCGCGGAGTAACGGAAGGAGAGGTTTCTTCCTTCAAAGGTATTCCATATGCAGCACCACCGGTGGGTGAATTTCGCTGGCGTCCGCCACAACCCGTCACTCCATGGAAGGAAGTTCGCGATGCAACCAAAGATTGTGCGGATTGCCCGCAACGAGCCTGGCCAGGTTCAACAACTAAGCAATCTGAAGATTGTCTTTTCCTGAATGTGTGGACTCCCGCTACTGCTACGAGTAAATCAAAACTACCTGTAATGTTTTGGATACATGGCGGTGGCTTTACAGGCGGTAGTGGTTCTGGTCCCGGTTCAGCGGGCGATGCATTCGCCAAACAAGGCGTCATTCTTGTCACGATCAATTACCGTCTTGGTCGCCTTGGCCATTTCGCGTTCCCCGCTTTGAGCAAAGAAAATCCGAATGAATTCAAAGGCAGTTATGCGTTTATGGATCAAATTGCAGCACTTAAGTGGGTCAAAGAAAATATTAAAGCCTTCGGAGGCGATCCCAACAATGTGACCATTTTCGGTTTTTCAGCAGGAGGAGTTGCTGTGCATTCGCTCTTAACAATACCTGCAGCAAAAGGTCTCTTCCATAAAGCAATTGGTCATTCAAGTGGTGGTCGCGATGGTGTGCTTACCGGCAGACCAATTAATAAAGAAAATGCTGATCCGCTATACGCGGTTTCCGCGGAAACCATCGGGATAAATTTTGCGCGCAAACATAAAATCCAAAGTACAGATGCGGATGGATTGGCTAAACTGCGTGCTTTAAGTGTTGATCAGATTGTTGATGGCGGCCAGGAAAATGATAGCACGGGTGCTCGAATTTATTCCGGACCAATACTCGATGGAAAGCTGGTAGTGGAAACTGCCGAGAGCGCATACAAGGCTGGAAGGCAGCCACGCGTGCCGCTCATGATCGGAAATTGCAGTGCGGAAATAGGCGGCCAGTTTGTGAGCAATGCCACGTCAAAAGAACAACTCTTTTCACTTTTTGGTGAACTTGAAGGTGAAGCCAAAGCAGCATTCGATCCGGATGGAAATAAGGAATTCGCTGAAGTACAGACAAAATTTAATACCGACTGGGTGTGGGGTGAACCGGCAAGGATGACCGCACGAGCATTTGCAGCCAAGGGTGCGCCAGCCTATATGTTTCAGTTCGGTTATGTGCCTGCTGCACAGCGTGAGCGGGCGCGCTATGGTGCGGGCCACGGATCGGATATCTCTTTTGTTTTCAACACACTCAATGCACGATGGGGCGGAGGTGAAGCAACATCTGAAGAGAAAGAGTTAGCGAGAATCATGAACACGTATTGGACAAACTTCGCGAAAACGGGTAACCCCAATGGTAAGGGTGTGCCAACCTGGCCCATGTACGATACTCAAAAGGAAGAAATACTGGATATTGACTTAGATGGAAAAGTAGCAGCCAAACCCGATCCGCGGAAAGCAAGATTTAATGTGATTGAAAAGGCATTTAGTAAGAAGAGAGAAAAAATACAATCACGTGGTATTTGATGGTGAAATTAACTTAATGCGCATGAAAGACTTCATACGAAAAAGCAAGTCTGGATACGATTAAAAGGATTAGGTGAAATAAGTGAATAGCGATGACGGTGAAACTTGTATAATCTATGTGTGTCAGAATTTGTTTTTTATCGTAGATGTCCTTCATAATGTCCCTATATTTATTTATTAAATAAAATTCAGTAATAACTCCTTGAATCATGGCCACAATAAATCTGAACGTAAACGGAAAAAAACAATCGGTCGATGTAGACCCTAAAACACCTTTATTATGGGTCTTACGGGAACATCTGAATCTGGTCGGAACCAAGTACGGTTGCGGCATAGCACAATGCGGTTCCTGCACCATTCATCTTGATGGCGTTGCCGTTCGCTCCTGTTCGTTGCCTGTTTCTGCGGTAGGCGAGAAAAAAATTACCACAATAGAGGGTCTATCCGAAAATGGGGATCACCCTGTGCAGCAAGCGTGGCTTGAACATGATGTGCCCCAATGCGGTTACTGCCAGGCAGGTCAGATCATGACCGCAGCCGCATTATTAAAAACAAATCCGAATCCTTCGGATGAACAAATTGATGTTGCCATGAACGGTAACCTTTGCCGCTGCGGAACCTATTTGCGTATTAAAGCCGCAATCAAATCAGCTGCTTCTCAACCCTGATCATCCTAAACTATTTCAATCATGACAATCGTAAAGACAACCATAGATAGAAGATCATTTTTAAAAGTATCTGCACTTGCCGGTGGTGGCATGATGCTCAGCTTCAGCTGGCTTGCAGGCTGTAAACCTACTCCGGAAGAATTATCAACCCTTCCCAAAGAATGGTTCGAATTGAACAGCTACATCAAGATTGGTGATAATGGAACGGTTACACTTATGTCTCCAAACCCGGAGTTTGGATCCAATGTTAAAACTTCGATGCCTATGATCCTGGCAGAAGAACTGGATGTGGATTGGAAAAATGTACTAGTAGAGCAGGCTGATTTTTTTCCAGAACGATTTGAACGCCAGTTTACCGGTGGAAGCCAGGGCATTCGCCAGGGATGGAAACCGCTTCGTACGGCTGGCGCTACGGCTCGTCAAATGCTGATCAATGCCGCAGCCCAGACCTGGAATGTTCCCGCTGCAGAGATAACAACAGATGCCGGTACCTTGATACACCAGGCGAGTGGCAAGAAGGCTGGCTATGGAGAGGTAGCATCGTTGGCAGCAACGCTTCCTGTTCCAACCGAAGTAAAACTTAAGGAGATCAAAAACTTCGAACTGATCGGCACCTCAAGAAAAAATGTAGATGGGAACGCAATTGTTACCGGTAAGTCGCTGTTCGGAATTGATTACCAGCAGGAAGGAATGCTGGTAGCCATGATTGAACATCCACCCGCGTTCGGATTAAAAGTAAAATCCGTTGACGATTCGGCTGCCCGTTCCATGCCCGGCATTAAAGATGTGTTTGTAATCAAAACGTTGGCTGATGACTACGAACGCAATGGTTTCGACACCACAACCTTTACGGAATTGGTGGTGGTGGTAGGCAACACTACGTGGGAAGTGATGAATGCGAAAAAGGCGCTTAAACTGGAAAGGGAACCCATAACGGATAGTACCATTGTTCAGCAAGCCTGGGGAGGAAAACAAACGGTTAAAATCCCGGCTGGATTAGAGAGTACCGAAGGACATAAAATGAGAATGGCTGAAATGGCCCGGAAGAAAGCAAGCATTCTGAGAAGAGATGGCAATGTGGAAGAAGCTTTTAAAAAAGCAGCAAAAGTGATTGAACGCACGTACTATGCTCCGTACCTGGCACATAACACAATGGAACCTGTGAACTGTTTCGCCCACGTTACCGCGGACAAAGCAGAATTGTACGGACCCATTCAGGCACCGGAGTTTATTCAGAATACCCTGGCAGCGAGACTTGGGCTTCCGAAAGAAAAGATTCACATCCGGCTGGCACGAATGGGTGGAGGTTTTGGCTTGCGTGCCTACGGACACCACATGGTGGAAGCGGCCGTCATTTCGCAAAAACTAAATGCACCCATCAAACTGGTCTATACCCGTGAAGATGATATGACCTATGGCATTTACCGGCCAACTTATACCGTTACCTACAAAGCAGGATTAGACGAGAAAAATAATCTCATTGCGTTTCATGTTCGTGGTGGCGGTATACCCGAGCACCCGGTTGCTCCGCTGCGCTTCCCTGCGGGTGCAGTGGACAATTACCTTGCTGAAGGCTGGGCTCTTGATTCCAATATTACGATTGGCGCTTTCCGGGCTCCGCGTTCGAATTTTATAGGAGGTGCGGAACAATCCTTCCTGGATGAAGTTGCTGAATTGGCCGGAAAAGATCCCATCGAGTTTCGCCTTGAATTACTCGACCGTGCAAAGAAAAATCCGGTTGGTGAAAATAATGACTATGATCCTGACCGC
>JALOMY010000337.1 GCA_025455225.1 Cyclobacteriaceae bacterium
AACGGGCTCTACCGGTGCATCCGTTCCATTGACGATTCGTGCCCCTGATTTCAATAAGGACTGCCACATGTAGGCTCCTTCCTTGATCCGCTTTTCACCCAAACGTTCAATGGCCCAGGGCCTGTCACTCGACATGTGAATGGCCTGCATTGCCGGTATAACTCCCAGTTCAGCGAATCGCGGTATATCATTCGGATGCAAATGCTGGGCATGTTCAATTCGGAATCGATGATCTACCGACTGGGTCGGATTTTCTTTAAATGCCATTTCGTAACGATCCAGGATTTCACGGTTTGCCCGATCACCAATGGCATGCGAACATACCTGGAAGCCAGCTTTTAAACCCTGTCGTGATGTTGATAAAACGGTATCCATAGGAAGCGTAGCCATACCCGAAAAATCCGGGCGATCAGAATACGGTTCCAGCAACCAGGCTCCCCGTGAACCCAGTGCACCATCGCAATTTAATTTCACAGCACGGATAGTAAGAAGATGATCCGGATCTGCTTCAATGCCTTTCTTGAACCATTCGTGCACCAAATCGCGGTCGAACCCGGTTAGCATGACATATAGCCTGACACCTAATTTTCCTTGCTCTTTAAATTTTCGATATAACTCAATATTCTCACGGGTAGTGCCAGCATCCTGAAAACTGGTAATACCATTGCGCCAACAAGCCTGTATAGCCAGGTCAAGGGCCTGTTGATCCTGCTCTTCACCTTGCTCCGGTATGTGCCTGGCGATAATTCCCATTGCCCGCTCGTTGAAAATCCCGGTGGGGTTGCCTTGCGTATCGCGAATAATTTCTCCTCCTTCCTCGGATGATTCTTCAAGGGCTTCTTTGGATAATTGATTCACCCCGGCAATTTCCATTGCCTTTGCATTGGCAATTGCAGCATGCCCGCTGGCGTGTCTTAAAAATACCGGGTTATTGGGGGAAACAGCAGAAAGTTTTTGATGGGTCTGAAATCCTTTAATAAGGGTATCCGGTTTAACATCCCATTTATCCTGATGCCAACCCCGGCCTAAAATCCACTGACCCGGTTGGGCTTTTTCAGCGGCCTCTTTTACTTTCTCTACCAGTTCATCGTAACTCTTTACGTACATGAGATCAAGGTTCAATTCATTATACCCCACTCCCATAAAATGACCATGGCCCTCGATGAATCCCGGTGTCACTATTTTTCCTTCCAGGTCGATGATTCGGGTTGCGTCATTGGCCCACTTTCTCGCTTCTTGTTCAGATCCCGCAAACAGGATTTTATCACCCTTGATTACAACAGCCTCCACTGTGGGTTGCTTATCATTTACGGTGTATATGGTTCCACCAAGAATAATCAGATCGGCCGATTCCCTTTGGGTGCACGAACCAAGAAAGAGCATGATTAAAACGAATGCAATTTGAAAATATGATTTCATATCTAAATGAGTAAGACCGGTAATGATAAGGATATTTTAAATCAAAAATAAGGGCTGTAGTGCTTGCATCAGTTTTCCGGTGATTAGTGGCTGAACATGCATGCAATTAGCTATTCGTGGTAGTTATCAAGTATTGAAAACAATAAAACCCTTAAATCCCAACTTCATTATAAACAATAAACTTAACGGGAATCTATTCAATTCGACAACCTCATCATAATGCTATCTGAAACCGGATTTCGTTTTTGGATATCATCGCCTATATTCAATCCATTATTAAATCAATTGAAAACAAAATAAACATGAACCTTCTTCGATGGACGCTGTTCTTTTTTCTGTTTACTTCTACCCTTCAAGCCCAGGACTTCGGTTTATCCTTTTCGTACTTCATTCCTAAAAACGGATATTTCTCAACACCAGTGAGTCCGTTTTCCATCCGTGGAATCGGAGTTAACCTGAACCGGTTTATAGCCTTAGAAACTGGTGCATCCCTTTACCGCATGTCGGGATTGAATGTAAAAGATCTTCCCTTTGAAAGTAAAGACCCGTTAGTCGGCCCCAATTTCACCATCTTTATTCCGGCAGAGTTGGTTATTCAGCTTAAAACCAATGCCTTTGAATTTGATATTAAAGGTGGCGGGTTTTTCTTTTATGGATTCAGTCAGAAACTGAATTATGGAAATATCGACCGGGCGATACGTGATTATTACAATCTGGAAATTGCAAACGCTGATCTTACGTATGGTAATAAACCCGGAGTAGGCTACCATGCCGGTGTTGAACTCACATTTTATGTCACAAACCAGGTTGGCGTATCACTGGAAAGCAATTACCTGATGGGTTCGTCTTCATTTCCGCTTTCCGGCAGTTTTACGGGTTCATCCAATAACGTGGTTGAAACCGTACCGGTAGAATATGACGATGCTAAAATCGATCTCACCGGCTTTGAATTTTCTATAGGATTAATCTTCAGTTCAGGCGGAGGTCCTGCTCCTAAAAAAAGAAGGCGTTAATCGGACGATGGCATGTCGTTGACGAACGTAACCACGGAGGCCTGCGGCCATTTGGGCAACAACCGCTGAAGGTAACGCTCAGCCTGTTGACGTTCCTTGAAATTTCCCGCATAGCAGTAATTCTCCGATTTCGTATTTATTGTTTCAATTCCATAAACAAATTCACGGGAATCTGTTGCATGCGCAAGCACCCCTAAAGGAAGCTGAATCCGGTATCGCGTTACCTTCTCTGACGGAACAGAAGTTTCCTCACCAATTAACTGGTTATACTTACTCAATAATTTTCTTGAATCATCGGCAAATAGCTTAAAAGCCTGTAATGAAGCTTCATCGCGGATATATCGGGAAGGATCGGATTGAATAGCAGCTACCGGAAGCACCCTGAATTGCCTTGAGGCATCTGCTGTTTTATATACCCATTGAAGACGGTAAGCAGCATTCTCAATGATGATTTTGGATTCTTCTTTGTGGATAACTTTCACAAAGTCAACCGATAACATGGCGCCACCGTCCCGGTATCGCGGGCGCTGCCCGGAAACAAAATTACCCAGGGAATAAGCAACCAATTGGTTATTATCCTGATACCATTCCATCGGTTGAAGCACATGGGGGTGCGCACCGATGACTAATGTTGCGCCATTTTTAAAACAAAGAGAAGTAATTTGCTTCTGAACAAG
>JALOMY010000338.1 GCA_025455225.1 Cyclobacteriaceae bacterium
TCCATGTTTTAGGCGAGAAGCCGGGAGCTGGGGTGCCCATGTGCGCGGATTGAATCGTCTTCATCAGTTCGATAAAGTTGAAATTGTACAGATCAGAAAACCAGAAGAATCATATCAGGCTTTAGATGCCATGTGTGCTTACGTACAGGGACTGTTGGAGAAACTGGAATTGCCGTATCGTAAATTGTTGCTGTGTGGTGGTGATATGGGATTCAACTCTGCCATGACCTATGACATGGAAGTATTTGCGGCTGCCCAGCAACGGTGGCTTGAGGTAAGCTCAGTAAGTAATTTCGAGGCGTTTCAAGCCAACCGGTTAAAACTTCGATACAAGAATAAAGAAGGTAAAACACAATTGCTTCACACATTAAACGGAAGCGCACTGGCTTTACCCCGTATTGTTGCGGCTATTCTGGAAAACAATCAGACGCCTGAAGGCATTCGGATACCGGATGTTTTGATTCCGTATACCAGGTTCGACCTCATCAATTAGCGCTTCATAATTTGCCTTACGGAGAACGTTGTTATTGTTGCGAGAAGAATAATAAGGATGATGGCAGCGTAAGTAATCAGGTTTTCCGGTGAATTGTTCCAACGTAAATAAATGCCGGTTAATGCCCAAATCACTACAAGAGCGAAAGCAGGTTTTAAGAATCGAATGGTAATGTAGCCTGCCAGCGATGCAGCAACGGTCATCATAATTACCGTCCAACCGGCATCCGTTAAACCCAAGCCTTTCCATTGAATAGAATAAAGGGCTATGGACAAGTTGGCTATTGTTGCTACGCAAATCCACGCCAGGTAAATGGTAAAGGGTAAATGAAGAAAGGTTCGTTCGGCAAAGCCGGATGACTTGTGTTTTTGAAGCGTTAAAAAAAGAGTAATAAGTGAAGTCAGCAAAGCCAGCATAATGATAACCGATGTGCCGACCATCAGGTAATGCCAGGCAAAAATCCAGGCCATGTTCAAAATACAGGAGACCAGGAATGCCGGAGTTATCGAGGTAATAATTGACTGAACCCGTTCATTTTTTAATTGAAGCCATTGGAAGCCAATAAAACCGAGTAGCAGCAAATAGATGATGCTCCAAATAGAAAATGTGATTCCGGCCGGAGTGAACAGGGTTGGGTAAAGGGCCGAAACTTGCCCGGTATTCAATGCATTAATGGGAAGTATATTGGCCAAAGCATTTACCGTAAGTACACCGGCAAGGGCGAGGGTATTTATTGTGGAATTTAAAACAGGGTTTTTCATATCTATGTAAATTAGGAACGGTGATTGCAAACAATCGCCTTTCATCAAAGCTAATCGATATGGAATGGTTCAGATTAGTATACTTGCAAAAAAATGTTCTCCCATGAAAACGCTCAATAGCAGTTTGTTCCTGGCACTCATTATCATTATTTCCTGTTCAAGGAAAGAAGTTGAAAAGGAGTCTCTGATTTATCCGGTTTCGAAAAAGGTAGATACCGTTGACGTATATTTTGGCACTTCGGTTCCCGATCCATACCGGTGGCTGGAAAATGATTCGGCCCGGGAAACAGCTGAATGGGTTTCCGCACAAAATGAAGTCACCTTTGGCTACCTGAAAAACATCTCATTTAGGGAGGCCGTACGTAAACGTCTGGATGAAGTTCAGAATTATGAGCGCATCAGTGCCCCGCAGAAAAACGGAGACTATTACTATTATTCCAAGAATTCCGGATTGCAGAATCATAACGTACAGTACCGCAAGAAGGGAGAAGAAGGCGTTGAGGAATTATTTCTGGACCCGAATACATTTTCTGCGGATGGTACCACCAGCCTGGCCGGTATGTTTTTCAGCAAAGATGGTTCCTTGTTAACCATTTTAATCCAGGAAGGGGGCTCAGACTGGCGCAAGGCTGTTACCATGAAAACAGCCGATAAAACACAGGTAGGCGATACATTGTATGATCTTAAGTTTACCGGAATTGCCTGGAAAGGGAATGAGGGCTTCTATTATTCCCGCTATGAAAATCCGAAAGGCAACCAGCTCTTCGCGAAGGTAAATTACAACAAAGTGTATTTTCACAAACTGAATACTCCGCAATCTTCTGATCGGGTGATCTATGATGGAGGCGCACAGAATCCCCAGCGAAGAGCGGGTGCCTATCTTACCGAAGATGAGAACTACCTGGTGCTGACAACTTCAATCAGTACAACCGGAAACGAATTGTATGTGCAGAACCTGGCAGATCCGAATTCAAAACTGACACCGGTAGTTACCAACTTTGATAATAACCACAGTGTAATTGATAATGATGGTTCACGCCTGATTATAGAGACCAACCTGAATGCACCGAATAGCCGGGTTGTGGAAGTTGATTTTTCGAAACCTACTCCTGAAAACTGGAGAGATATCATTGCTGAAACCGAAGAACCGATTCAAAGCATAAGCACGGCAGGCCATAAACTATTTGTGAGTTACCTGAAGGATGCCAAATCACAGATTAAGCAATTCGATAACAAAGGGAAACTTGAGCGGGAAATTGAATTACCCGGTATTGGTTCTGCCGGAGGGTTTGGAGGAAGATGGGAGGATCAGGATGTTTATTATACATTTACTTCCTTCACCTACCCCCCAACCATTTTCAAATACAACATTGCTTCGGGTAAATCAGTTGAATATGTCCGTCCTCAGGTTGCGTTTAACCCGGATGATTTCGAAACCAAACAGATATTCTATACGAGCAAAGATGGTACACGAATACCCATGTTTATTGTATACAAAAAGGGCCTGGAGTTTAACGGAAAAAATGCGACCTGGCTATATGCATACGGAGGATTTAATATCAGTTTAACACCATCGTTCAGTGCTTCACGTATAGTTTGGCTGGAGAACGGTGGCGTTTATGCTCAGCCTAACTTGCGTGGTGGCGGTGAGTATGGAGAAAAGTGGCATTTAGCCGGTACAAAAATGAACAAGCAGAAGGTATTTGATGATTTCATTGCAGCCGGTGAATATCTAATTGCAGAGAAATATACATCCAGTGAAAAGCTCGCCATTGCGGGTGGTTCTAATGGTGGGTTGCTGGTTGGCGCAACGATGACCCAACGTCCTGACCTTGCGAAAGTA
>JALOMY010000087.1 GCA_025455225.1 Cyclobacteriaceae bacterium
AGTAGGTTAACTTTTTCATGTTATTCAAATTTGGTTTAATCCGATTAATACAATTTTAAGACCAATTTATACAAAGCCATCCGATTAATGGAGAATATTACTAAGTAACTCCTGGAAATGTTCCTTTTCCAAAGCCTCCAAGGCCTTATTATAGGCATCCTGGCTTGAACGGTCATAATCCAATCCATAGCCCTTCAACCGGTCAAATGTGGCTGTATAGATCACTTTTCCCCCTCGATTTTCCAAGACCTTAATTACTCCTGTTAGGTAGGTTATATAAATACTTCCAGAAACAGATCCTCGTTCTGAGTCAGAATCAATCTCCACAATCAATTCCGCACGCTGACTATCGCTGGTAAATTCAAAACCTGAACTCGTTAACAAGTTTTTTAACTTATTGGCAATCTGATCATTGTTTTTGATCAGGCCCAGAGATCGTTCATTGGAAGTTAAGTAAACTACCGGGCGTTGAACCTTAAGTAGGAGTTGTGATCCTGGTGCACGCAACGTACTGGCAATCAGATTATAGATCAATGAGTTTCCTGTTCCACTCAGGGCATCCAGGTTAACTTTTACAGAAACGGTTTGTTCCAGATCGCGTGCCGTTATCTTATTAAGTAAAATTTTAGCCTGACCGGATTCATCCGTAATGTAATCTGGAAAAACTTCTCCTTGTCCCTTTTCAAAAGTTGCCCTTAATGGCAGTCTGATAGCCGGTATTTGTTTGTCTTTATAATCAGCCTGCACAATAACGGATTGACCGTTTTGATTCATTCTTCGGTTAATTTGCATCTCACCGGGTACAAGTGTAACCTGAATTTTATCCAGTAGTGACTTAATTGACGCATAGGCTTCGTTAGTGAGCAGGTAGTCTGTACCCTCGATTGAAATTGGAATCGCCTCACCCAGATATTTTTCCATGCTTTTCAAAGCTTGAAAATAAAAACCGATTGCCTGAAGACGTTCATCATTCATTTCGGCTTGCCTGGCCTTTTTAAAGAAATCCGTGGCTAACGCAACTGCGTTACGCTTTTGCTCTTCTTTGATCTGGCGATACCGCTCTTTGGATAGTCTGTAGTAAACCCAATAATTTCGCTCATCCTGATACGTACCCACCTGCTCAAACTCTTCGATTTCATCAGCTACTGTAGTTTGAATGATTTGTTCGTAACGTTCCTGAAAATCCTTCCGGTTTTCTTCCAGAGTACTCAAAATAGAGGTACTGGAAACAGTAACTTTAATCTGTGAAACAAGATCATCCAGAGCACTTTTTTTGGCAGCCTGCACGTAATTATTTGTGCCATCTTTTAAACTATGACCCACTCCGGTATAATAGCGGGGTTCGTCAAGTTGGCCTGTAAGCCATGCAGGCCTGGGATCAACGGGCTGAACTTTGGGACTACAGGCATTTCCCAAAAGCAAAAATCCAAATAAAACAAAAACCCTGTTCACGAAATTTATATTCAGTTAAATGCGTTTATCCAATAATGCTACATCCGTGCCAATTTTGGCTTGTTAAACAAATCTAATGTAAAAACCCTGTTAAGTTGAGTACGGATTTTTAAATTCGAGGGAAAATAAACAAGGAATATGAAAAGGATATTGGTGTTGGTTATCGGGTTGATTTTAACAGCTTGCCAGGAGAACATGTCACCTGAAAGTGAATTTACCGGAAACGAAGTGGTTTACAACCTTCAGCCTGGATCGGTATATAACATCTTTGGTACGATAACTTTTAAAGAAAAGACAGATGGTACTGCCTTTATTGTTGTTGACCTGAAAGGAACTGAGGGCGCCCTTCAGCATCCGGTACATTTACATTTGGGGGATATCAGTGTACCAGACGCTGATGTAGCTGCTTTTCTTAACCCGATAGACGGGCAAACCGGTAAAAGTGAAACCAATCTAATCCGGTTAGCCGATGAACAGCCCATCACATTCAATGAACTCATTGATCTTAATGCCTGTATTAAAATACACCTGGCTGAAACCGGACCTGATCGTGATATAATTCTGGCTGCTGGAAATATTGGCTCGGCACTACAATTTACTTCCGGGGGTCGCTACGATGTCAGCGTATGTAAAAGTGAATGATTCTGAATAATAATTAAAAAAAAGCCCTGACGAGTGTCAGGGCTTTTTTTATTCGCCTCCGCCTCCAACTTGCCATTCATAGGATGATATTGAAGCAGAATAGTATTCGCGGTTTAACCGCGCAATATTGGTAACACTAATTCCTTTCGGACACTCGGCTTCGCAAGCTTTGGTATTGGTACAGGCTCCAAATCCTTCGGCATCCATTTGGGCCACCATTTTTTGCACACGTTCCTTACGCTCCGGTTTACCCTGGGGCAACAATGCGAATTGTGAAACTTTGGCACTCACGAAAAGCATGGCCGATGCATTTTTACAGGCTGCCACACAGGCTCCGCAACCAATACAAGTGGCTGCATCAAAGGCTTCATCAGCAACTTTTTTAGGAATCGGAATTTCATTGGCATCCGGGACACCTCCTGTATTAACCGATATATATCCTCCGGCTTGCTGAATTCGGTCAAAAGCTGTGCGATCAACTACCAGGTCTTTAATAATTGGAAATGCCCTGGCACGCCAGGGTTCGATGGTAATGGTCTCACCATCTTTAAAACTTCTCATGTGCAACTGGCATGTGGTTGTTTGTAAAGGGCCATGCGGGTGACCGTTAATGTACAGACTGCACATTCCGCAAATACCTTCCCGGCAATCGTGGTCGAAGTGAACGGGCTCCTCCCCTTTTTTAATCAGGTTGGTGTTCAACACATCCAGCATCTCCAAAAAAGACATATCGGGCGATACATGATCATGCTGATAGGTCTTGAATCCACCTTTTTCATTGGGGCCCTTTTGTCTCCAGATCTTTAATGTAACCTTCATATTACTTATAACTACGTTGAGTAAGTTTTACATTTTCAAATACTAATTCTTCCTTGTGTAATTCTTCAGCCTGATTCGAACCTTTATATTCCCAAGCAGATACAAAAGCAAATTCATCATCCTTGCGCTTCGCTTCCCCGTCTTCTGTAGCCGATTCTTCCCGGAAGTGTCCTCCGCAAGACTCTGAACGATGCAGGGCATCGTCTACCATCAATTCACCGAGTTCAAGAAAATCAGCAACCCGGTTAGCCTTTTCAAGCTCCGCATTTAATTCAGTTGAAGTTCCTAACACTTTTACATTACTCCAGAATTCAGCCCGTAAATCCTGAATCATCTTTTTTGCCTTTTTCAGGCCTTCTTCATTACGGGACATACCGCAATATTCCCACATTATATGCCCGAGTTGCCGATGGAATTCATCTACGGTTTTATTACCATTAATGTCCAATAGCCGCTTTATTCCTAGTTGAACTTGCTCCATGGATTCTTTGAAAGCCGGGTGGTCGGTACCGACTTTATCATTCCAACCAATGGTAGCCAGGTAATCGCCAATTGTATACGGAATTACAAAATATCCATCCGCCAATCCCTGCATGAGTGCACTGGCTCCCAACCGGTTTGCACCATGGTCGGAGAAATTCGCTTCACCTAGTGCGTATAATCCAGGCACTGTGGTCATCAGGTTATAATCAACCCACAAACCTCCCATGGTATAGTGAACAGCCGGGAAGATCATCATGGGCACTTCATAGGGATTGTCACCTGTGATTTGTTTATACATATCAAACAGGTTACCATACTTGGCTTCAATGGTATTTCGACCATCCCGTTTGATGGCATCTGAAAAATCGAGAAATACAGCCAGTCCGGAAGATCCAACCCCTCTTCCTTCATCGCAAACATACTTTGCATTTCGTGAAGCCACATCGCGAGGTACCAGGTTCCCGAAAGAAGGATATCTCCTCTCCAGGAAATAATCGCGTTCACTTTCCGGGATATTAACCGCATCTTTTGCTTTCAAACCCTTAATTCCCTTTTTCGGAACCCATACCCGGCCGTCATTACGAAGTGATTCCGACATTAATGTGAGCTTTGACTGATGATCACCTGAAACTGGAATACAAGTCGGGTGAATTTGGGTAAAGCAAGGATTTCCAAACAAAGCACCCTTTTTATGGGCACGCCAGGCAGCCGTTGCATTACAATTTTTTGCGCTTGTAGAAAGGTAGAAAACATTTGAATATCCACCTGTACATAACAAAACTGCGTGGGCGCTGTGCGCTTCTATCTTACCCGTAATCAAATCGCGGGTAATAATTCCGCGTGCCTTACCATCAATAACAACCACGTCCAGCATTTCAGTACGGGTGTACAACTTAACTTTACCGTTGGCAATCTGTCGGTTCATAGCCGAATAGGCCCCGAGCAAAAGTTGCTGGCCTGTTTGTCCGCGTGCATAAAACGTTCTGGAAACCTGGGCACCACCGAAGGAACGATTGGCCAACAAGCCTCCGTATTCACGTGCAAAGGGAACACCTTGTGCAACACACTGATCGATAATGCTCACACTTACTTCTGCCAAGCGGTACACATTGGCTTCACGGGCACGATAATCACCTCCTTTTACGGTATCATAAAACAATCGATAAACACTATCACCATCATTCTGATAATTTTTGGCCGCATTGATACCTCCCTGCGCTGCAATGCTGTGTGCTCTTCGCGGGCTGTCATGGTAGGTAAAAGCTTTAACGTTGTATCCCAATTCGGCAAGAGAAGCGGCTGCGGAAGATCCCGCCAAACCGGTACCTACAACGATCACATCATACTTGCGCTTATTTGCAGGATTAACCAGCTTAAGATTGAATTTATGCCGGGTCCACTTTTCAGCAATCGGACCAGCAGGAATTTTGGAGTCTAACTTCATATAATTGATGGAGATCGTTTTAGAGTTTTAAGTCAAAATACATTGCGATGGGTATCAAGGCGAATAAAACCGGAACCACAATCGCAAATGCCCGTCCAACGAAACTAATAACAGCGTTGTATTTAAGATGGTTTAAACCAAGTGTTTGAAAAGCACTCTCAAAGCCATGCCAAAGATGAAAAGCCAGTGCCCCCATACAAAATACATACAGACCCACATACCATCCTTTGTCAAACCACTCTCCTACCAGTGCCGCAAGATCACGAACTTCCTTGCCATCATAATTTACAGTTGCCACTCCGCCATAATGCATTTGCGCCCAGAAATCTTTCAAATGCACCACCAGGAAAATCAAAATGAGTGTACCCAGAATTCCCATGTTCCTGGATGCCCAGATGGAAGATTTCGAACTGGTTACGGCATATCGCTCACCGCCCCTGGCCTGACGATTCTTAATGGTAAGAAACAAAGCGATGAAAACATGCAACAAGATAAAGGCAAAATTTCCCTTAGAGACCAATTGAATAATGGTATTGGTGCTCATGAATTCGGCATACACATTAAAGGCATGCCCGTTATCGTTTTTTAACAATTGAAGATTTCCCGCTAAATGAACAGCAAGGAATAGTACGAGAAAAATGCCTGTTAACGCCATCAGGAGTTTTCTTCCCAATGAGCTGGAGACGAATTTTGTAAACCATGTCATAGATCGAAGAGTAAATTATGCTAAGCGCATAAAAATACTCCCTGATGGTTTACTAAACAACGAAGTTTGATTTTATGAAACCAACTAAAACACCTCAAAAAGTATAATAATTACGGTTATGGTGAGTAACACAATCAACAGGAACCACTCCCGCCTAACAAACCCTCTCAACTTCTCCACGATCGATTTCATGACTGTAATTAGTTTTATACTGAGGTATATACTAAAAGCAAGCCTAAGGTTAGAAACCCGATTTTCAGGATATTTTAGATGGTTGATCTATTTTCATTTCAGGAAATTATCCATTTTAAAGATTTATGTCCAGATTTGGGAATAGATTAAGTCTTCCAAACAACCTATTTTTACTTTTTTAACCACTACGATTAGATTTTAATGTACCTGATCTTCGACACGGAAACCACGGGTATTCCGCACAATAAAACCGCACCCATTACTGACCTTGAGAACTGGCCGAGGCTTGTTCAGATTGCCTGGCAATTACACGATGCCCATGGTGGATTAATTGATCGCCAGAATTACATCATAAAGCCTGAAGGCTTTAATATTCCCTTTAAAGCAGAACAAATACACGGCATCTCCACCCAGCGTGCCTTGGACGAAGGTGAGGATCTGCATTCAGTGCTCACTTCATTCTTCAGCGATCTGGAGAAGTCACAGTTGTTGGTTGGACATAATATCGAGTTTGATATCAACATTATCGGTTCCGAACTGATCCGTAAATCCATGGATCCGGAGAACCTGCTATCCATTAATAAACTGGATACCGGAATTGCTTCTATCGAGTTTTGTCAGCTGAGTGGTGGCATAGGTGGAAAGTTGAAAATGCCCCGTCTAATCGAACTCCATCAAAAACTGTTCAGTAAAGATTTTGGCGATGCCCATGATGCTGCATACGATGTAGCCGCCACTGCCCGCTGTTTCTTTGGTCTAATTAAGAAAAACGTTATCCAGCCCGTTGACTCAACACCGGTTTCAGACATTGAATACGAAGAACCCAACCTGGAAGAAGCCAACTTTGCCAAACGAAAGTCGAAAAAAACAGCAGGTTATAGTCTCGATAAAAAATCAGCCTCGGTAATAGATGCACCCTTTTGTCATTTGCATGTTCATTCTCAGTATTCGGTACTACAAGCAACACCTGAGGTAAAGGCATTGGTAACGAAGGCCAAAGAATTAAACATGCCTGCTTTGGCGCTAACCGATCTGGGCAATATGTATGGCGCATTCAAATTTGTACGCGAAGCACTGGCTCATGAAATCAAACCCATTGTTGGTTGTGAATTTTACCTGGCCGAAGAACGTAAAAAACTAAAATTTACGAAGGATAATCCCGATAAGCGTTTCAATCAGGTTTTACTGGCCAAAAATCGGAACGGCTACAATAACCTGGCGATTTTATCATCCATCGGGTTTACAGAAGGACTCTATGGAATTTACCCCCGTATTGACAAAGAGCTGGTTTCCCTTTATAAAAAAGATCTTATTGCGACAACCGGCAATCTATCCAGCGAAATCCCCTACCTGATTCTTCACGTAGGTGAACGACAGGCTGAAGAAGCTTTCAAGTGGTGGCATCAGCAATTCGGTGATGACTTCTATGTTGAACTTAACCGGCATGGCTTACCGGAAGAAGATCATGTTAATGAAGTCTTGCTTGGTTTTGCCGGTAAATACAAAGTGAAATACTTTGCTGCTAACGAATTGTATTATATCGATAAGGAAGAATCGAACGCACACGATGTTCTGCTTTGTATTAAAGAAGGAGAGTTTCGCTCTACTCCTATTGGTGAAGGACGAGGTCATCGGTATGGATTACCGAACAGCGAATACTATTTCAAATCACAGGATGAGATGAAATCCATCTTCCGTGATTTACCGGAAGCCTTGCACACCCTCCAGGAAATTATTGATAAAGTTGAAACATACAGCCTTGAAAGACCGGTTGCCCTTCCCAAATTCGATATTCCAAAAGGATTTAAGTCGGAAGATGATTATCTGCGGCACCTGACGTACGAAGGTGCCAGGAAAAAATACGGAACGCTCAGCGATGTAATAAGGGAGCGAATTGATTTTGAATTGGAAACGATCCGTAAAACAGGCTATCCGGGTTACTTCCTGATCGTACAGGACTTCACCTCTAAAGCCCGTGAGATGGGCGTGTCAGTAGGACCTGGCCGTGGTTCAGCTGCCGGATCTGCTGTAGCCTATTGTATTGGGATCACCAATGTTGATCCGATCAAATACGATTTACTGTTTGAGCGTTTCCTCAATCCGGATCGTGTTTCCCTTCCTGATATTGATATTGATTTTGATGATGAAGGACGCGATAAGGTATTGAAATATGTCATTGATAAGTACGGCAAACACCAGGTGGCCCAGATCATAACGTATGGCACCATGGCAGCCAAGTCTTCCATCCGCGATTGTGCCCGTGTGATGCAATTGCCCTTACCTGATGCCAACTTCATGGCTAAATTGGTTCCCGAACGACCCGGAACTACGTTAGATCTGGCCTTTAGGGAAGTCAAGGAACTGGCCGATATCAAAGAAGGAACTGATCTGAAGGCCGATGTTCTGAAACAGGCCATAGTATTAGAAGGCTCGGTTCGAAATACAGGTATTCATGCCTGCGGTGTAATTATAACTCCGGATGAATTAACCCGGTTCGTCCCCGTGGCAACAGCTAAGGATTCGGATATGCTGGTAACGCAGTTTGATAACAGCGTTGTTGAAAGTGCCGGCTTGCTTAAAATGGACTTCCTGGGATTAACCACGCTTTCGATTATAAAGTCGGCCCTCAGGAACATTAAAAAGAGCAAGGGAATCGAAATTGATATTGACCAGGTTCCACTGGATGATATTAAAACCTACCAGCTCTTTCAACGTGGGGAAACTACCGGAACATTTCAGTTTGAAAGTCCCGGTATGCAAAAATACCTGCGTCAACTAAAACCCGACAAGTTTGAAGACCTAATTGCAATGAATGCACTCTATCGTCCGGGTCCGATGGAATACATTCCTGCCTTCATCAACCGGAAACACGGGCGTGAACCAATTAAGTACGATCTGCCGGATATGGAAGAATTTCTCTCTGAAACCTACGGTATTACTGTATACCAGGAACAGGTCATGTTGCTTTCACAGAAGCTTGCCGGGTTCAGCAAGGGCGATGCCGATGTACTGCGAAAAGCCATGGGTAAGAAGCAGAAAAGTGTTCTTGATAAGATGAAAGACAAATTCATTGAAGGTTGTAAGAAAAACGGCCATCCCGAAGAGGTCTGCAATAAAATCTGGACTGACTGGGAAGCTTTTGCTCAGTACGCCTTCAATAAATCACACTCCACCTGTTATTCATTAGTCGCGTATCATACCGCTTACCTGAAAGCCAATTACCCGGCCGAATACATGGCGGCTGTATTAACGCATTCACAAAGCAATCTTGATAAGGTAACCTTCTTCATTGAGGAGTGCCGTAACCTGGGAATCCATGTGCTGGGTCCGCACGTCAATGAATCCGGTGTTTACTTTGCAGTGAATAAGCAGGGGGAAATCCGGTTCGGACTGGGGGCCATTAAAGGAGCAGGTGATTCTGCCGTTGAAGCCATTATTGAAGAACGGGATGTACACGGTACCTATGCCGACCTATTTGATTTCGCGAAGCGGCTTAGCCAGCGATCGGTTAATAAAAAAACGTACGAATGCTTGGCTTTGTCAGGTGCGTTTGATTGTTTCGAAGGAATACACCGCAGGCAATATGTATATGCAAAAGATGGTGATGCCAGTTTAATCGAGAAAGCAATTAAGTATGCATCAAAATCCCAACTTGAAGAACAAAGTGCACAAGTAAGTTTATTTGGCGGTTCTTC
>JALOMY010000088.1 GCA_025455225.1 Cyclobacteriaceae bacterium
TTTTCCAGGTTGGCAAACCCCACTTCAAGGGCTTTCAAGTTTGGTTTGGTGAGTTCTTCCCGAGGAACTCCACCATGGTATTTAATTGCCCGAATGGTGGCAACAAGAACCATGGCATGAGGAGAAAATCCTCCATACCCACAGACTATATCGATGAATTTTTCCGCGCCCAGATCGGAACCAAATCCTGCTTCGGTAATTACATAATCCGATAAGCTCATGCCCATTCGCGTGGCAATTATTGAGTTGGCGCCTTGTGCAATGTTGCCGAACGGCCCGCCATGGATGATGGCCGGATTGCCTTCAAGGGTTTGAACCAGGTTGGGTTTGATAGCATCCTTAAGCAACAGGGCCACGGAACCCTGCGCATTCAGATCGCGGGCAAAAATGGCATTTTGTTGATATGTATCGCCAACATAAATATTGCCGATCTTCTCTTTCAGCTCATTCATGTCTCGTGCGAGGCAAAGTATGGCCATTATCTCGGAGGCCGCTGTAATATTAAATCCGGTTTCCCGGATCATGCCTCCGTTCTTCCCTCCCAAGCCGCTGATCAGGTTACGCAATGCACGATCATTCATATCCATAACGCGCTTCCACTCAACTGTGCGGGGATCAATTTTCAATCCGCCATCGGGCTTTTGAATGTCATTGTCAATAAGAGCTGCCAACAGATTATTTGCCTTTTCTACAGCGGCAAAATCACCGGTGAAGTGCAGGTTAATGTCTTCCATCGGTACAACCTGGGAATATCCTCCACCGGCCGCGCCTCCTTTCATTCCAAAAACCGGCCCGAGTGAAGGTTCACGCAAAACTACCGTAGTCTTTTTTCCAAGAGCGTTCATGCCTTCACATAATCCGATGGATGTGGTCGTCTTGCCCTCTCCGGCCGGAGTAGGCGTCATAGCAGTTACGAGAATCAACTTGCTTTTCTTAAGCTCTGATTCCCGAATCAACTTCAGAGGAAGCTTTGCTTTATATTTACCATAAAGTTCCAGATCATCGCTATCAATTAATAACCTGCCGGCAATTTCCTGAATAGGTTTTAACGTTGCGGCCTGGGCAATTTCAAGATCAGATAGGAAAGGCATAAAAAAGAAGGATTTAGCTTTTTTAAAGTTAGTGTATTTTTAATGCGGATGAATGATTATTTCCATTTCAAAAAGTTTTCAGTATGCCATCAGCGAAGCAGCATGAAAGTTGGAACAGATGGTGTGTTGCTGGGTGCTTGGACTGATGTGAAAGAAGCAAAAAGCATTCTGGATGTTGGAACCGGTACTGGTTTGATTGCCCTGATTATCGCACAACGAACAAAATCAGACACAATCATTGATGCAGTTGAAATAAATGACGAAGCCATTATGGATGCCCGTGAGAATTTCGAACGGTCGCCCTGGAAAGAAAAACTAAGGTTGTACCATACTTCAGTTCAGGAATTCATTCCAAATAAGAAATACGATCTGATCATAAGCAATCCACCGTATTTCACAAAGAGTTATAAGTCACCAAATCCAATACGACACTTAGCCCGACATACGGATTCATTAACATTTAACGATTTACTCAATACTGCACAACGATTGCTTAAACCACAGGGAAGATTATCCCTTATTTTGCCGTATAGTGAAGGAATCAATTTTCTTGCTTTATCGGCCCAGTTTTCACTGCACTGCATCCGTCAATGGTCATTCCGGACCCGTGAAAATAAGCCCATCGAACGGTGGTTACTTGAATTTTCAAATACACCCGCCCCCTCTTCAACGGGTGAAATCCTCCTTTATCAATCAACAGGAGAACAATGGTCTGAACAATACAGGACCCTTACCCGGAATTTCTACCTCAAAATCTGAAATTTCCGCTCATCAAGAATTGTTTTGGATTCTATCTTTACAACCGGAATTTTGGCATAATGAAAATCTTTTGTGCGTAACGTAATACTATTGCTGTCGGTCCTGATCCCAGTGACTGTTCTTTCGCAAAGTCTTCATATTAGAAAAGCATCATCGGTCATCACATTGGATGGTGTTATGGATGAGCCTGATTGGCAATTGGCAGAAACAGCCGGACATTTCAAACAATTTTTCCCAAGTGATACTTCATATGCCAATGCGCAAAGTGAAGTACGCATGACTTACGATGATCAATTCATTTACGTGGCAGCAAAAATGTTTAACCTGGGACCCCGAAAGTACGTAACACCTTCCCTCCGAAGGGATTTCCGGGGTGAGGGCAATGATGGCATCACCCTGGTGCTGGACACATTTCGAGACAGAACCAATGGATTTATGTTTGGGTTAAATCCATTTGGTGTACAACGTGAAGGACTTATTGCCAACGGTGGCAGAATATCAACTGACCTTTCCCTGAATTGGGATAACAAATGGTATTCATCCGCTAAAATTTATGATGATTACTGGGTTGCTGAAATGGCAATTCCATTTAAGTCAATACGCTTCAATGAGGGTGAATCATCATGGTTTGTCAATTTCTATCGTATCGATAGTGAATATGCCGAGCGTTCCACCTGGTCACCGATACCACGTAACTTTGATATCATTACTTTGGCCTTCTGCCGTGAATTGATCTGGGATGCACCGCTAAGAAAGGCAGGAACTAATTTGTCATTTATACCTTACATCTCAACCGGTGTTAATGAAAACTTTGCCGAAGGCACACCTCAGGAAAAAAGTTTTGATGTTGGTTTTGATGCTAAAGTAGCCGTAAGCTCATCCTTAAATCTTGACATTACAGTTAATCCGGATTTCTCTCAGGTGGAGGTCGATGAACAAGTAACGAATCTCGACCGATTTGAAATTTTCTTCCCGGAACGAAGACAATTTTTTCTTGAAAATGCCGATTTGTTTGCCGACTTCGGCATGGATGGTACACGACCTTTTTTCTCAAGACGGATTGGAATAGCACGTGATACTGCCACCGGTCAGAACATTCAAAATCCGATTTATGCCGGGGTACGATTGAGTGGAAAAATCGATAATAACTGGCGCATCGGCATCATGTCAATGCAGGCCGGAGAAATAGAAAAAATTCAATTGCCCTCCACCAATTTTACGGTTGCGTCCTTGCAGCGTAAGATATTCAGTCGCTCCAACATTGGGATGATATTCGTCAATAAACAAGCTTTTCAGGATTCTATTAATGGAGAATTCACGACCGATCCATTAACCTATAACCGGATGATTGGTGCCGATTTTAACCTGGCCTCGCGCAATAATGTCTGGAACGGAAAGCTTTTCTACCACCGATCCTTTGATAATTTGTCACTCGACTCTGCCTTTGCCGCTGGTGCGTCTCTTAGTTACAACACGGTTCGCTGGTCGTTAAGCCTGTTTTCCCGTAATGTTGGAGCTAATTACAATCCTGAAGTTGGCTTTGTAAGACGAAAAGATATTGTACAACTGGCTTCAACAAACTGGTACAATTTTTATCCAAAATCTTCACAGATTCAAAGTCATGGCCCTGGTTTTGATTTCGATATGGTCGGTAATCAGCAATATGGATTTTTGGACTGGGATGCCAACCTGATGTACCGGATGCGGTTCAAAAATACAGCCTTCTGGAATCTTCGGTTAAGACGGGAATACACCTATCTGTTTGATGAATTCGATCCGAGCGGCACCAATGGTATTCCTTTACCTGCCGGTTCTGATTTTGTGAATAATTTAATCGTAGGTGAATTTACATCGGATGCACGAAAGCCCTTCTTTTTCAATATATCAACCCGGTCAGGGGGTTATTTTAATGGGAGCCGTATCAGTTTTACGGGTTCCATTACGTACCGGTATATTCCCTGGGGATTTATTTCAATCAATTACTCACTAAATTCCATTCGATTACCCCAACCCTATAGTGATGCGAATTTGATTCTAATAGGACCGAGAATTGATCTCACACTTTCCAAAAGCATCTTTTTTACAACCTTTTTCCAATACAACAACCAACTTCACAACCTAAACATCAATTCCCGTCTTCAATGGCGATTTAAACCTGTATCAGACATTTTCCTGGTTTATACTGATAACTACGTAACTGAATCGTTTACAGACGCTGAGGGTCAGTATATCCAACAAGGCTCTCCCAGGCTTCGCGGGGTGGTCTTTAAAATCAGCTATTGGCTTAATATGTAATTTTTAGCTATTGATTATCAGTACTTTACAAATAAAATAATATATGTTTAAACATATATTTTCAATTTGGTGTTATCCTTGCACAATAGAAACCAATCTAAAATTCCAACAGCATGAAAAAATTTCAATTATTCCTGGTGGCTCTGGTACTGGGTACCGGTGCCTATGCCCAAACCACCTGGTCAATCGATAAGGTGCATTCTAAAATCGGTTTTAGTGTTACCCACATGGTGGTAGCCGAAACCGAGGGTGTGTTTAAAGATTACGATGGCAAAGTTGTATCTAACTCGGCCGATTTCAATGGTGCGGAAGTAAGTTTCACCGCCAAAGTTGCTTCGATCAATACTGAAAATGAAAGACGTGATGGCCACCTGAAATCTCCTGATTTCTTTGATGCAGAAAAACATCCTGAAATTACTTTCAAGGGCAACCTTGTAAAAGAAGGAAATAAGTATAAGCTGAAGGGCGACTTCACCATGAAAGGTGTAACCAAGAAAGTTGACTTCGATGTTACTTATGGCGGATCCATTAACACAGGCCGTGGAGAAAAGGCTGGTTTTAAATTGAACGCAACCATTAATCGTCAGGATTACGGTTTGACCTGGGCTAATAAAACACCCTCAGGTGAAATGGTTGTAGCCGATGAGGTACAATTGATCATAAAAGTAGAATTAGATAAGCAAGCATAGGTTTAGGTTTAGGTGAATAGGGCCCGTCAGGAAATCGCCTGCGGGCCTTAATTCAAAAAGTACTATGAAGATTGAAGAAGAAATTAAACAATCGAAATTCTCAAGCCCTTACCAAAAGGCAGTAATCAATCTTCTTTTTACTTCCAACTGGCTGAACAATCGACAGCAAGAATTTTTTAAGGTTTACGGAATTACCAGTCAACAATTTAACGTTCTGCGAATACTGAAAGGTCAGCATCCGAAAAGTATTTCCGCTACAGAGATTAAATCCAGAATGCTGGATAAAAACTCCGATATATCCCGTTTACTGGATCGATTAATTGACAAAAATCTAATCGAAAAAAAAATTTGCCCGGCCGATAAGCGCGCATCAGATGTTTCTATTACAGAAAAAGGCCTGGGACTCTTAAAAGAAATCAATCCAAGACAAAATGAAATTGACTTTCTCTTAGCGTTGACTGAAGAAGAAGCAATTCAACTCAGCAATCTTCTGGATAAAAGTCGGGGATAAATATTAAGCCTCAATCATATTCAATTCATTTCTCACAAATTGAATAAGTTCACGAATGTACTTTTGACTGAAGTCAAACCGGATATTAGCAGCGGCATAGACTTCAGGAATTGACCGTGTATAGCCCAATTTTAATGCTGCCATGTATCCTTCCAATCCCTTTTTCGAATTTTCTTTATAATTTTTCCAGATAGCAATGGCACCCAACTGAGCCATTCCATATTCGATATAATAAAAAGGAACTTCATATAGATGCAGCTGTTTTTGCCACAAATAATCGCGGGCCGTTTCTTCTCCGGTCCAATCTGTTAAAGTATCAGTAAAG
Source organism: Cyclobacteriaceae bacterium (assembly GCA_025455225.1). Lineage (GTDB taxonomy): Bacteria > Bacteroidota > Bacteroidia > Cytophagales > Cyclobacteriaceae > UBA2336. The sequence continues at coordinate 5,671 of JALOMY010000088.1, forward strand.
AGATTAAATATCCGGTTCCAGTTTTTCTTTCGGTCTTCAAGAGTATGACCTGGGTTCTCGTAAATCCAATGCTGAAATTGATCGATTGTTGCAACCCAGGGGAGTGTTTCTATGATATCTTCAAGATGTTCGCGTTTAGCCCGATTTAATTCGTGTGTTTTAGTAAAGAATATATCCCAATGATCCATAGAAATCAGCTCCATCGACATGGAGGCCAGCTCAGCAACTTCTGATGGCGTATGTTTAAAGTCGCTTAATTCAAGATCCCGGGTCAAAAAATTATGCACGGCATGGCCACCCTCATGCATAATGGTAACCATATCCCGGAGAGTTGAAGTTGCATTCATGAAAATAAAGGGCACACCAAGTTCAGCCAATGGATAATTATATCCGCCTGGAGCCTTTCCCTTACGGGATTCAAGATCCAGGTGTCCCATGGTATTCATAATTTCAAGGCACTGTCCCAGATAAGGATCAATCCGGTGAAAACATTCAATAGTCTTGTCGGTAAGCTCCTTTCCGCTTGAAAAGGCTTTGAGGGGCTCCCTTCCCTCGGGGTCAACTGATTTATCCCAGGGCTTGATGACACTCAATTTCAATTTTTGTTTTCGTTCGAGGGTTAGTTCATCAAGAATGGGTACAACTTCACCGCGTACTGAATCATGAAAGTCAAAACAATCTTGTGGCGAGTAATCGAACCTGCCGAGATTTTTAAACATATAATCCCTGTAATTAGCAAAACCAGCGTTAAGCGCAACCCGGTTTCTCAGGTCAATCAGTTTGGTGAATGATTCATCGAGGATTTCTTTATCCTGAAGTCTGCGGTCAGAAATTTTATGATAGACACGATCTCGTTTGGAACGGTCGGTATCCATCAGCAATACAGAAGCCTGTTGTAATGTCATTTCTGTGCCATCAATCATTACCGTCATGGCACCTGAAATCTGGTTGTACTTTTGCTGCTCAAGACTGATTTCAGTAAACAAGGGTATGTTTTCTTCCCGGAATAAATCAATTTCCTTTTTCAGATTACGAATCATGATCGTAAATCCTTCTTCCTTTTCTAATTCCTGAATAAAGGGAGATGAGAGGGCTTTTCGGTTTAGTTGATCGGAAAAGGGTGCAATTTTGGGTTGTATGTTCTCAACAAAATACTGGTAATTGGCTGTATAGGTGGAGTTATCTGTATATCGTGTCATATTGATATAACGCCAAGCCAGGTCTTCGGAAATAATTGACTCAAGTTCGCTGCGGTTACGAAACCAGGATCGCAGGTCTCCGGTTGATTTAACTTCAGTATTCAGTAACAGATCAAAAAACGGTTGAAGGTCTTCCCATTGTTGAATTCTAAAGTCTTCAGGAAGAAATTTGCGTTCAGGTCGTTTTAAGATAGTTTCAGGAGCCATACGTATTAATCATTATGGCTGAAAAATACAGGATAACTTAGTTGATGCCAAGTTTATTCCCGAGAGTAAGAGTATAATTTATAATGTATTGATCAGCCCATAGCCTGACACAAAGCTCATAACAATGGAGATCAATTATCCGAACAGCTTTTTGAAGAAACTCTTTTTTGCGGATTGGGTTTGAAGATCATCAAGAGCCGTTCGCAAGTAAACCAAAAAGGATTGATCCTTAATTATATAACTGTTGACACCAATCTGCTCAACCTGTTTCTTAAGTTCAGGATCCGTGTCAGCGGTAATGTAAATAACAGGAATTCGAGGTTTTATTGTTATGATGTTTTTAAGGTAATAAACACCGCTTTTATTGGGCTCTTTCAAATGGTTATCCAGTATAATAAGATACGGACGATTTTGTTTGATTTTTAAAAGGGCTTCATCCCCGTTTTCAAAGATTTCAGTTTGAAATCCTCCCAGGCGCTTAAAATGCTCCTTCATGAATTTCAGGTAGACCGGATCATCATCAATAATGTAAACAAATTTATCCATCGTGTTTGAGTTGAACGATTGTATTTAACGAGCTTAATTAAAAGAGAGGGGACTCTGAATCAGAACGTAATAATACCATTATTTCAAATTTTTTAACAATAAAAAATCCCCGGTTTATTAAACCAGGGATAATGGTATTGTAGAGTAATGGTCCGGTTTCGAGCAACTTCAATTAACCAGGGATCATTCCAAATGGCTGGTTCTATTCAACCCGATAGTCCGATAGATTAAATAAAAGCTTAAATAAGAACCGGCTGTTCCTCCCGCTTTTCGCTTAACAGGCGAATGGCTTTTTTTATGGTGGTCTCAGAAACACCGAACTCCCGGGATACTCTGCGGATACTTTCCCGGTACCCGGCTCCGCTAGCACGTTCTTGTTGGTAATGCTTGAAATAATCAATGTAAGCCAGGGTGCTTCCACTCAACAAACCCATTCTGAACAGGTAGTTGATAATTCCATGTTGATACAAATAAAGGATGCTCATAACTGATAATGTTTTTTAATTGGTTTCATCATCTTATATCATTTCTATACCAATTGGTCGATACCAATAATTCATGCTAAAAAGGGCCTTTTCAAAATTTGCAATTCCCATTTTGAGATATTTTAATATTGAAATGGGACAATAATTGAAAACCCACTGTGAAATCTTACCTCTGTAACAAGCCATTTGATTCACCCATTTAATACAATTGAGGGTATAAAACCCCCCGGCTTGAAACCGGGGAGTTCACCAATTAAACCTAAAACCCAAGGAAAAGAATTTCTGTTAAAGACCTCTTAATGGCATAAGACCTGTAAACAATTGGGCTGCTTGTTAAGCAACACGTACCAATTCCAACTTTTGGATTTTCTCATCCGGATGCTGCTCACAATCACTGATAATCCGGACCGCTTTTTTAATTGTCGTTTCCGAAACACTAAACTCTTTAGACAATTTTCTCACGCTTTCGCGGTAACCGAAGCCCATACTGCGTTCCTGGCGGAAACGCTTGTAGTACTCGATGTAGGTAAGGGTGCTGCTGCTTAGCAAACCTTTCCGGTGTAAAAAATCAATAATACCGAGTTCATACAATTCCAAAATACTCATGGTTTTTAAGATTTAAGCCATACATAGTTTTATAGACAACTCCAGAATCATCCGTACCGAAAACCGACTTTTGAGCCACTTAACTGCACGAAATATTTTTTAAATGATTCTGGGCTTAAATGTTTTGGGTATCCCATTAGTAACCCGATTGTACCTGAAAATTTTCAACTCAGATTGAAATCTTACATCCGGAGTGTAATTTAATGGGGCTATAAAAACTGCCTCAATCAGTATGAATTTTTGATGAAGTAGAAATTCTTCTTGTATTGACCGATCGACCCAACAAAAAATAAGGGAAATGAATCTGTTGTTTATCAACCTTATCCGTACTTTATATCACGATTTATGAAGGTTGAAATCGTTTCTGTAACACCCGATTCAAACCTGATTCGGGAATTCATTTACCTTCCCCCCAGGCTTTATCAGAACAGCGTAAGATGGGTGCCGCCCATTTACGCAGACGAATGGAATTTCCACAATATCAAAAAAAACAGGGCCCTTGAATACTGCGACACCATTCGTTTACTGGCGTATATTCAGGGTGAACCGGTAGGCCGTATCATGGGTATTATCCATCACCCCTACAATACTTCCCATGGTGAAAAAACTGCTCGTTTTTTTTCGATGGATTGCATTAACCAGGATGAAGTTGCCGGTGCGTTAATTCAGGCGATTGAGCAATGGGCCAGGGAAA
>JALOMY010000339.1 GCA_025455225.1 Cyclobacteriaceae bacterium
GTCAACACCCAATGTAGTTTATGCCATTCTGGATAACCAGGGAGAAATACCGCAGGCTGAAATACCCAAAAAGGATGAAGGTAAATTGAAGGTGGAGGAATTCAAATCAATGACCAGGGAAAACTTCCTTAAACTGGACGATAAAAAACTCGATGATTTTTTGCGAGACAATCGGTTTCCGCAAAAGTACACGGCAAAGGTTGTGAAAAAGGAAGTAGGCGAAGGCAAGTATCTGCCCAGCGCACTTTATGATTACCTGGGTGGGGATGCCAATGCCAATTTATTCAACACAAAGATTATTGGTGCCGAGGTTTATCGGTCGGATGATGCCGGAGCTACCTGGAAGAAGATGAACAGCTACGACCTTGATGGTGTATTCTTTACGTACGGTTATTACTTCGCTGAAATGAAGGTTGATCCTTCCAACGCAGATAAAGTGTATATCTATGGAGTGCCTCTTTTGAAGTCAACCGATGGCGGTGTTACCTGGAATCATCTCGACACATTACGCGGAGAGCAAAACATACATGTCGATCATCATGCATTGTGGATTAATCCTAAAGACGGTCAACATATTTTATTGGGCAATGACGGTGGCCTGTACGCCAGTTACGATGAAGGTGCTTATTGGAAACACATTAATAATATGCCAGTCGGCCAGTTTTATACTGTGAGCGTTGATATGGAAACGCCTTACAATGTGTATGGCGGATTGCAGGATAATGGTGTTTTAAAGGGATCATCCAAATCAGTACCCAATATCAGCAAACACTGGGAAGAAATAGGAGGGGGCGATGGCATGTATGTATTAGCCGATCCCCGCAACAGCAGACTGGTTTACTGGGGCTTTCAATTCGGCAATTATTTTCGTGTTGAACCGGGCAAAGCAACAGCACGGATAACACCGCGCAATGACATTGGCGAAGCGGCTTACCGGTGGAACTGGCGAACACCTTTAGTTTTAAGTAAACACAATCCCGATATAGTTTATATAGCCGCTCAAAAAGTATTTCGAAGCTTGAATAAGGGCGAAGGCTGGGAAATCATCAGTGAAGACCTGACCCGTAACCGAAAGCAAGGTGATGTACCTTTTTCTACCATCAGCGCTTTGGCTGAATCTCCCCGGAAATTCGGGTTATTATATGCCGGTACGGATGACGGCAACGTTTGGGTTAACCGTAATGGAACCTGGGAGAATATAACGACAGGGCTTCCGCAGAACAAATGGGTGAGCAGTCTGTCGCCATCACCGCATGATGAAGCTGCTGTTTTTGTTTCGCTTAACGGTTACCGGGATGATGAATTCAGAACCCATTTATATATGAGCACTGATTTTGGTAAAACGTGGAAGAGTGTGAAAGGAAATTTACCCGAGTCTGTTGCCAATGTCATAATACAAGACCCGGTTAATGCCGATATTTTGTATTGCGGACTTGACAATGGAACCTATGCAAGCCTTGACCGGGGGGTAACCTGGCACCTTTTTACGAGTATGCTCAATGTACCTGCGTACGATATGCTGGTACATCCACGTGAAAACGAATTGGTAGTTGGTACGCATGGAAGAAGTGTGTATGTAGCCGATGTTAAACCGCTGCAGGCGCTCAAGACAACATCAACATCCGTTATGGCATTTGCTCCTGAGAGTTTACGTTTCAGCGAACGATGGGGGCAAAAGCAATATCCATGGGCTGAAGCTAATGAACCAAAAGTGAGTATTCTTTATTACGTTGGTAAACCTGCTGAACAGATCAACGTAGAAGTGTATAATGAAAAGAAAGACCTCATCAGGCAAATGACTGGACCGGGCGCGGCCGGTTTCCAGACGTTTAAGTGGGATGTGAAGGTCAACGATGCACTTCAGCCCGCACTGCAAAAGGGCAGAGCAAAGGCCCGGGTTGCAACTGCACCCATATTGAAATATGCAGGGAAAGGCAAATACACAATCAAGTTTAGCAACGGCACCGACTCCAGTGAAGTTCAGGTTGAAATAAAATAAAACAATGCAGATTCGGCCCTTCAATCCAATGGGCGGTGTGCTTATTGATGGATTCTTCCGCTTATGTAATTCCACACATTGCGTTTACGCTTATTTGCTGCAGAACCGTTTAACTTCATTGGGTCATTAAATCTTTGCGATATGAACGCCTTACAAAACAACCTTACCCGTCATGATTTTCTGCAGGTTTCACTTTTAGGAGCAGCCGGTATTCTTTTTCCCTCCACTACTTCATTTTCACAGGATAAACCTCAGGCCATTAAACTTGAAATTGTGAAAGAGTTTGTTGGTGTTTCGCACAGCAACCTGGATCGGGTAAAGGAGATGCTTGAGAATGATCCTCAACTGTTGCATGTTTCCTACGATTGGGGTGGTGGTGATTATGAATCCGGCATTGAGGCAGCAGGGCATGTCGGCAACAAGGAGATTGCTGCCTACCTGCTTTCGAAAGGTGCACGCTATAACATCTACCTGGCGTGCATGCTTAGCCATCTGGATGTGGTGAAACAGGTGCTTACGTTTAATCATCAACTTCTGAATTCAAAAGGTCCTCATGGCTTTACCATGCTGCATCATGCGAAAAAGGGTGAGGCATCTGCCGTTGAGGAGTACCTGCAATCGCTCGGGGCCGTAGAAACCCGCATTGACTTTTATGCTAGAAGTTAGTTATTCAGCCTCAGTCATTGCGCCTCTGCAGAAGTTTGGTAATGACTGGTTCTTTAGTTTTGCGCATAAACTATTCAATTGATTGTTTTAGCCAGCTATCGGCATGTTGTTGAAGGTCCGGAAAAAAGATCTCAAACTCCTTGGTAAACGAATCATAGTTTTTCTGAAGGTCATTCACAGCCAGTTCCATTTTTGATTCATATTTTGAACGCCTTGCCATACCCGACAAGGCTCTGTGTATGCCTTCTACGTGGGCATAATTGAGCAACCAGTTACCGGGTATCATGTGCTGCAACATGTATTTCACATGTTCAGGTAAAATAGGTTCAAAGGAAAGAATAGTCTGATAGGTTTGCTGTGTATATAAATCTAACGGAGTAGCATGATACTGATCCCAGTTTTTCGCCAGCATA
>JALOMY010000089.1 GCA_025455225.1 Cyclobacteriaceae bacterium
ACCAGTTCACCTCCGTCACCACCACCTCCTCCACCTCCCAACAAGCCACAGGCAGTGGCCGCCAAACCAGCGACAATCAACAGAAGTTTTGAAGAAACCGAATTGTTCATATGTAGATGAGAGTTTTGTCTTGTCATTAAAGGTTCGAAAATAATGTTAACCGCTATAATTATTAAAAATTGCTTAACAAATTCTGCAAATTTTGAATAAAATCAAAATAACGCCAGTCTAATGCCTGTAGCGCGGAGTCCTTACGATCTTTTTCAGGCCACCCGTTACAACAGGTAACTGATACGTCAGTAAAAACTCATGCGAGAAATTCTCTTTGGCTGCCCGGTCCTTCAAAATAAAATCAATTGAGTAACCAAATCTCAATGATTTATCTTTCAGGAAGCTATATCCCAACAACACATTGGCGGCTTCTGATGATCTAAACGCTAAACCTCCCCACATCGTATCCTGGTAGGTTGCAATAACTGCTAAATCCACCGAGTATTCATTGAAATCGGTCTTTACCAGGAATGACGGGCTGATCTGTAAATCCATATTAACATCAAAGAAATAGCCCCCCGTAAGGTTCATATGAGTTTCAAGTGAATTACGGAGGCTGCTACCAAAATCAAACTCTGATTTAAGCAGGTGATTAAAACCTGCCCCGGCATAATATTTCTGGCTGCGCCACATTAATCCAACCCCAAGGTCGGGCCTGATTTGCGATTCTTTACCATTGTTCACGATAAACGGATCATCTTCATCGATAGGACGATATTTACTAAAGTCGATCGTCTGCGAATAGATTCCGAGCTTAACGCCAAAGCTGAGTTTATTCTCCTTAATCCCCAGGTGATAAGCATACATAGCCTGGGCTTCCAGGTTATTCTGCGGACCAAGGCGATCATTTAAGATGTACATTCCAAAACCGCTCTTTAATTTATAGATAGGCGTTGAGAAGGTAAGTATTTGGGAAGTAGGAGCACCTCCATCGCCAAAAGAAGACTGATACCCTTGCCACTGCAACCGGTAAAGTATGGAAGCTTTTGTTACACCATCGGCACCGGCAGCGGCTGGTGTAAGGTAAAGATGATTAAACATGTATTGGGTAAACTGGGCATCCTGTTGGGCCAATAAGCGTTTGCTACTGAACGCAAGCAGAAGTAAAAAAATGGTATATAAACCCGTTCTAAACATTAAAAATCACAACATGTAGCCGATAAAGTAAATGTTTTTTTACGACACTTTCAAAAAGAGGGTAATTAAAGTGCTTGAAAAAACACTTTTTGATAAAAACCATTGGGTGAAACAGTTACTTATTGCCGTTGACCTTCTTAATGTAGAGTTCCAAAGCTCCGGTCATTGAAGGGGCATTTGGCAAGGGGGCTTCAATGTCCAGGATAAGACCTGCGTCATGAACCGCTTTGGATGTAGTGGGGCCAAAGGCTGCGATCCGGGTATTGTTCTGTTTGAAATCGGGGAAGTTGACGTAAAGTGAATTGATCCCTGACGGACTGAAGAACGCAAGTATATCGTAAAATACTTCTTTCAGATCAGACAGATTGCTGGCCACGGTATGGTAAATGATGGCCTCAGTAAAATCGAAATTATTTTCCCGAAGGAAATCCGGGATATCATTTTTCCGGATGTCGGAACAGGGAAACAAGTATTTTTCGTTTTTGTGTTTCTTCAGAATCTCCAAAAGATCCTGAGTGGTTTTTAAACCGGTAAATATTTTACGCTTTCGGATGACTATGTACTTCTGAAGATAATTGGATGTTTGCTCGGATATACAGAAGTATTTCATATCCGGAGGCATCTCAACTTTTAACTCCTGACAGATCTGAAAAAAATGATCAACCGCATTTCGGCTGGTAAAAATGATAGCTGTATGATTCAGTATATCGATCTTTTGCTTCCTGAAATCTTTGGCTGATACCGGCTCCACCTGAATGAATGGACGGAAATCAATTTTGAGATTATATTTTTCAGCCAACTTAAAATAAGGAGAGTTAGGATCGGTCGGGGCTTCTTGCGTGATCAGTATACTTTTAACTTTACGCAACCGTTCGTTCACTTTTTCACTCATGTCAACAGGTACTTGGTTCACCTACTCGTAAAGTACTTTTACTATTAAGAGAAATGGTATTATTTCAGTGGCACAAATGTACGAAAATAAATGAAACACCGATAAGGATGAGCGCCTCAGCAATTTCCAAAAAAGTAGTATAATCCATGCGCCTAAAATCCATCCGAAAAGTTTATATATGGATAACGAAATTCCCTCTCCATAGACAAGATAATATGATGATTCAACCACCAACAGAATTAACGTGGATATTAAAATAATCCGGATGAAATCCAGGAATTGAAACCCGGAATGATCCTTCATACCGAATAAAAAAGCTAACAGGTAAATGCCTGCAGCTTTAATGAAAAAAAATAATAAAACAATAATACTGACCTTAAGCCAGCTTAACACGGCACTTACCCAATCAGCCGATTGAATGGTTTGAGCTAACTGATAGTGATCTTTAAAATTGTGAAGGCTTATGACAATCAAAAATCCGGTTAATAAAGATCCCAGAATATAAAAAAGAAGATTGCCGCTGCTTGCAATGCGGTGGAAAGCCTGGGAATCATCTGTTTCCCGCTGTGAAAAAATTCCACCGATTGAAAAATAATAGGCCATTTGCTTGGGATTGAGCCGAAGCATGAAAGAGAAAAGTACGATAATAAAAAGCATAACCAGGATGATAAACTGGTTGAAATAATCCTGTGAACGAACGATAGGCTCACGAACATCATAAGAATAACCCGGCAGCCAGGTAATAATCCGGGTATTAAGAATGGATGCATTAATTATTCGGTCTGAATATATTGAAAGGTATACTTCATCCTTTTGCACAGTATCAAATAAGCTGTCGAGTGCCAGTGACCAGCGGATACCTCTGTCCGAAACCAATAAACCATCCACAAACAGACTAACCGGAATTTTACTTTCGATCTGAAGAAAGTCGCCCCGGTACAATGATTGGGGTAATCGAATGTGAATAATATTGATTTTATCCCCTTGTAAATTTTTATAAGGAGAATAGTGTTTATCCTGGTAAATGAGCCACTCCGGGAATAAATCTCTCTTTACCATGGGTATAGTATCTGCCCATGCATAAGACAGAAAATGAAGTTGAATAACCAGTATAATAAAACGGTACATCCCGCGCGAAAATATCAGAATACAGGCTATTAATAAAACGATGAGCATGCGCCATGTTTAATTCAATTAGTTTTGCAGTATAATTATGGCAGGCCTTTACCTTCACATTCCATTTTGCAAACAGGCATGTTATTACTGCGATTTTCATTTTTCAACAAACCGAAATCGACAGTTGGAACTCGTTCAGGCCATTGCCCGGGAAATAGAAATCCAAAAGGATTACCTCGATAAGAAACCCATTCAATCCATCTATTTTGGTGGCGGTACGCCTTCTTTACTAAATGCCCGGGAACTGGACATCTTACTGAACACCATTCATGCAGTCCACCCGGTAGAATCCAGGGTTGAAATTACGTTAGAGGCCAACCCGGATGACCTCACTCCGGAAAAACTAACAGAATTAAAAAAGGCTGGCATTAACCGTTTAAGTCTAGGAATCCAAAGTTTTAATGATTTCATACTTCAATTTCTTAACCGGGCGCATGATAGCAGACGCGCCATTGCCTCCTACCAGGATGCGCGCGAAGCCGGCTTCTCCAACATCAGTCTGGATCTTATCTATGCTATTCCCGGACAACGTGAATCACAATGGCTGGACGATATACACCAGGCGCTTAACCTTGAACCTGAGCACATAAGCACGTATTCCCTTACCATTGAAGAAAAGACCGTGTTCGGTCGTTGGACGGTTTCGGGAAAATTAAAACCCGAACCGGATGAAACAGCAGCTCAGTACCTGGAATTGCTGATGACCACCATTCAGGCAAAAGGGTATGAGCAATACGAGGTCTCTAATTTTGCCAAACCCGGATTATATTCCGTACACAACAGCAGTTACTGGAAACAGGAAGCATACCTGGGCGTTGGTCCGGGAGCTCATTCTTTTAACCTTCACTCACGCCAATTTAATGTTCGTAATAATCCAATATATCTTAAAGCACTTGAAGAAGGCAGGATTCCCGCGGAAGTGGAAATACTTTCGCGTGAAGATAAAATCAATGAGTATTTGTTAACTACACTTCGCACCCAATGGGGGGCCGATTTAAATTATCTGAAAAAACAATTCAATTATCCGCTAGTTGAACAAAACTATACGTACCTCCACCAGTTGATGGAGGCCCGGTTAATTTTCATTGAGCAAGATATTTTATACCTGACAGGTAAAGGTAAATTGTTAGCAGATAAAATTGCCTCTGACCTTTTTGTTTTGCAGTCATGATTATCCACATCCCCTTCCATTGAAAAATGTATGGGGTTGATTTCATGAAACCGATGGATCTTTCCATACCCTTTCAAACAGGACTGAATAATCATTGTTATTAGGCTGAGCCGGGAGTTGCTGAAACTATTGTTTCGGTTGATTTAACCGAAGTGTCAAAATAGGCGAGTCTGTCAATTACCAGAAAGTAACAATCATGCCCCTTGGAAACTGAACGCATACTGAATTTTACGGGCACATTTACAATTAACCGATTACTCTAAATCAATGCCTTAAAACCCTTCACTACTTTTCGCAGCCTGTTTCGATCAGTTCGGTTACGGGAAGCAAGGGGGATTATGTGACACCAAAAAAGGATATTGAACAAAACTTAATTGGATTACCCGTTCGGGCTTTAGTCAAACGTACGCCACCAAACCCTGATGCAAAAAGAGTTCAGAAGTATTCCGTTACGAATCCTCACTATACTGAAGAAGATGCAATACTAGTTATTGGCAGAGTCGGGATTGATCATATTGTAGTGGATTAGCCCAGTGTTGATAAAGAACAGGATGGTGGCAAACTGTCAGCTTATAAAACTTCCTGGCGATATCCTTATGACATTCGAAAGCAATCTACCATTACCAAATTAGCATTCATTGATAATCCCATACCGGATGGCTTATACTTGCTGAATTTGCAGATCGCCAGCCAGGTATTAGATGAAAGTCCGATTAAGCCAGTATTGTATTTGCTGAAATAAGTTTTGTAATTTTCCACATTGCCTATGATGTCCTCTCAGGAAAAGCGTGTTTATATGTTGCTGAAGGCTGTGATCTTTCATTATCATGGCCTTAACGATGAAGAAAAACTGGATCTCGACAAAACAGCAGATGCCCTTAATGCGCACGAAGAATACCAGTGGGCCCAGGAATTTATTGAACAGGATTACCTGACTTCATTTGAACGAGCCCGCGATTTTCTGAATGATATTATTGCTGACTATCCCAAACCTAAACGCATTGAATTAATCAATATGGTTTGGGAGGCCAACAACCTGAAAGGATATGTTACCGAAATGGAGGCGGCAGCCATGTTTAAGTTCGCTAAAGACTGGAATGTTCAGCAGGAGCTTATTGAACTTGTACAAGGTTAAGCTGAATCCTGGTTTTTTTCAGAAATCCAGGGCTCTAAAAAAATTTACCGCATTACTCATGTCTAAATGGTTCTGAATTAATCCAATCCACGTTGGTTATCGGATTGTTCAGGACCAGACCAAGCAATAAAGTACTAAAGTATGATTGAAGATCGGTTTAACCGAACTATCTGGATTTTTTTGAATCCTCATTAAGTGTAGCTATTCACAAGACTAATTATTATTAATCCGTTAAATAACTTCCCTTACACGTAAATGCCTTCGGCTTAATCCTTTATAAGGACATCATATCCTTGAATTTCGCTGCCTGGCGTCTGCTTACTTCAACCTTATCTCCCCCCCGCAGCTTCACCATCAGCCCACCGTTAAACCAGGGCTCAATGCCCTCAACCCAGCTCAGATTGATAATATGCTTGCGGCTGGCACGAAAGAATGCACGTTCGTCAAGTTTCTCATCAAGCGCGTTTAAAGATTTGTGAATCATCGGACGGTTGGTATCAAAATAGACTTTAATATAATTGCCGTCTGATTCAAATAATCGGATGTTGGAAAGGCTCACAAACCAGCAACGTTCACCATCTTTCACAAATACCTGATCGTTCAGGCCGAGTTTCTTTTCACCTTCACCACGAATTGCTGCTGTTTTAGCGCGCTCCTTCTCTGCTATTTTCAAAATTGTTTCTGAAAGCCGCTCAGCCTGGATAGGCTTAAGAAGGTAATCAAGGGCATTCACTTCAAATGCCTTTAACGCGAATTCATCGTAGGCCGTAGTAAAGACTACTAAAGGAACGGAATCCAATTCTTCCAATAACTGAAAGCCTGTCTTGCCTGGCATTTGTATGTCAAGAAACAATAAATCGGGGTTCAGTTCATTAATTAAAGTAATGGCCTCATCGGCATTGGCAGCTTCGCCCACTACTTCAATGGAAGGATGTTCTTCCAGTAGTTTCATCAATTCCTTCCGTGCCAGACGTTCATCGTCTATAATCAGAGCTCTCATGCTTAGTGTATTTGGGGTATAATGATTTCAGTGAGGACAAAATTATTGTTTTCGTTTACAATTCGGAATGAGGCCTCGTCTCCGTATAAAAGTTTCAGGCGTTGCATCGTATTTTTAATACCTAATCCTGACGATTTACCCTTTCGAACTCCATTAACATAGTGACCACTGTTTCGGATACAGATTTTCAAGCGATCCTCCTCCACAACAGTCTTTAATTGAATGGTACCCCCCTGGGTGAGTTTGGATATACCGTGCTTTATCCCGTTTTCAACAAGGGTTTGAATCATGAATGGCGGTACCCTGAATTTACTTGAATCTGGGTGGATATCGATATCCGTGCGAAGTCGCTCTTCAAACCGCACACTTTCCAGGCTCAAATAGTCTTTTACAATCTTCAACTCATCATCAAATTTGGTAAGCCCTTTCTTCTCGAACGTAAGTGAGTTTCGTAAAATATTCGAGAGTTGATTAATGGCCTGTTTTGATTTTGTTGGGTTTTCATCAACAAGTGCCCGTATACTGTTTAATGCATTGAAGATGAAGTGCGGATTCAATTGAGATTTTAAATTATTAAGTTCAATCTCAATCATAGAAGCTTCGTATTTGAGGGATTTATTGTACTTCTCAATAAAATGGTATGTGAAATAAAAAGTTGACCATAGGAAAAAGAAAACCATATATACAGCCGACAGCCCTGCAACCTGATCAAGACTGAAAATGGTTTCAATAACTGAAACCCTCCCGGTAATAAAACTCAAAGGAATTCTCAAGATATAAACCGCAATCGCCATGATGGCGGAGGCAAGCAATACCCGGGGAAATAATTTTGTAATGCTGAAACTAATCCACTTATGCTTTTTTAAGTAGAGGCGAAATACGTGTGTAATCATCATAAAAAGGCTGGCCTCTGCTAAAAAGAAAATAGCCCGAGACCAGGTTATTACCTGGTTGTTGGCCAGCATGCTCAGCATGATTTGAAGAAATGCATACGCTGACCAACCGCTGATCTGTAAAAGCCAATACAATCGTCTTTTATTGTCAATCATGGACCGCATTATCAGTCATTTTTATCGATTTACCATCCTTCCAAGCCATCAGTTCCATGGAAGGGTTTCAGAAAAACCTGTAGCGCAATAAATAAAAGAATAATACCGAAGTAACAATAATAAATGCCCAGGTTACTATGGCGAGTGGCTTTTTATATTCAATCAATCTGGGCTCGGTAGTCAGGGCATTGAAAATAAAAGCGAGGCCGGCACCTGCATACAAGGCAAATTCAAGGTAATCCGGAATGGAAAGCTGGTATCCTCCGAATGCTATGAAAATCAAGCCGAATAAATATTGACGTGTTTGTGCATTCATTATGTCTTCCTAACAAAAAGGGTCCGAATTAATTCAATTCAGTCTTCAAAAATCTTCCTGTAAAACTGGCCGGATTTTTCGATACTTCCTCCGGAGTGCCCTGGGCAATAATTCTGCCTCCCTTTTCTCCGCCTTCCGGACCAAGGTCTACCACATAATCCGCAGATTTGATTACATCCATGTTATGTTCAATTACCAATACTGTATTTCCTTTATCGACCAGCTTTTGCAAAACGTCCAGCAAATGTGCAATATCCTGAAAATGCAACCCGGTGGTGGGTTCATCTAAAATATAAAATGTTTTTCCGGTATCCCGTTTAGATAATTCTGTGGCCAGCTTTACTCGTTGAGCCTCACCCCCGGATAACGTGGTTGCATGTTGCCCAAGTGAAATATAATCCAGGCCAACATCCAGCAACGTCTGAATCTTTCTCAGGATCTTCGGCTGATTTTCGAAAAAAGGAACTGCCTCTTCAACGGTCATATCCAATACATCTGAAATGGACTTACCCTTAAAACGCACTTCCAATGTTTCGCGATTGTACCGCTTGCCTTTGCAGGTCTCGCAATGAACAAAAACATCGGGCAGAAATTCCATTTCGATCAGGCGCAAGCCCGCACCTTCACAGGTTTCGCACCGGCCACCCTTTACATTGAAAGAAAAACGTCCCGGTTTATAACCACGGATTTTTGCTTCCGGCAACTGGGCAAATAGATCGCGGATATCCGTAAACACACCGGTATAGGTTGCCGGATTAGAACGAGGCGTTCGTCCAATAGGAGATTGATCTACTTCAATGACTTTATCGATATGATTAAGACCGTCTACCTTTTTAAAAGGTAGTGGTTCTGTTCGCGAGTTGAAGAAATACTTGTTGAGGATGGGATAAAGCGTTTCGTGAATCAACGTTGACTTACCACTACCGGAAACACCGGTTATGCAGGTAAACGTTCCTAACGGAATGGACAGATCAACATTTTTCAAATTGTTTCCACTCGCACCCAGCAGAGATAATGAATTTCCTGTTCCTTGCCTGCGATTCTTGCGGTAGGGTATTGCTCGCTTGCCTGAAAGATAGTCTGCGGTGGTGCTGCTTTTACTTAGAAAAGATTGGGGGTCTCCTTCGGCTACAATTGAACCTCCATGACGCCCTGCTCCGGGGCCAATATCAATGATGTAATCCGATTCGAGCATCATCTCTTTATCATGCTCAACAACAATAACAGAATTGCCCAGGTCGCGAAGATCTTTTAATGCCTTAATTAACTTCACATTATCACGGGCATGCAAGCCAATGCTGGGTTCATCCAGGATATACAATACGCCTACAAGTTGAGTTCCGATCTGGGTAGCCAATCGTATCCGTTGCGCTTCGCCACCGCTTAAGGTTCTTAGTGGTCGATTTAAATGAAGATAATCGAGCCCAACATCCAATAGAAATCCTATTCGCTTCCGGATTTCTTTT
>JALOMY010000340.1 GCA_025455225.1 Cyclobacteriaceae bacterium
GAACGCCTGGTTTCCGTTCAGCAAAATAAATTCGCCTTGCCGGTTGCGAACGCCTATCCCTACGCGGTCGGCATCCGGGTCGGTAGCCATGACCATGGTTGCTCCGGTTTCAATTCCTTTTTGAATAACCATTTCCATGGCTGATCGCTCCTCCGGGTTGGGTGAGTATACAGTGGGAAAATTGCCATCAGGTGCTTGTTGCTTCTCAACAATATGCAGATTGGTAAAGCCGATAATTCTGAGGCATTCCGGTACCAATGTTCCACCGGTTCCATGAAGGGCAGAATAAACGATTGGAGTGGCGTGATGTTTCCGGATATTATCTTTCTTTGGAATGAGCCGCTTCACTTCTTCCAGGTAAGCCTGTTCAACCTCCTTACCTATGGTATGAATACGGGACGGATCACCCTTAAATTTCACCTTGTCGAAGGAAGAAACTGCATTTACTTCCGTAATGATATTTTTATCATGGGGCGGAACCACCTGAGCGCCATCATTCCAATACGCTTTATAGCCATTGTACTCTTTCGGATTATGGGAGGCCGTGATCACCACGCCTGAGTCGCACTTAAGATACCGGATAGCATAGGAGAGCAGGGGCGTTGGGCGAAGTTCACTGAACAGGTATACCTCAATACCATTGGCTGAAAATACATCAGCTGCAATCCGTGTAAAATAGGGACTGTTGTTCCGGCTGTCGTGGGCGATGGCAACTTTAATTTGCTTGCCCGGGAAGCTTTTAAGGAGATAATTTGCCAATCCCTGTGTAGCTATACCAACGGTGTATTTGTTCATGCAATTCGATCCGGCACCCATAATGCCCCGCAAACCTCCTGTTCCGAATTCAAGATCTTTATAAAAGTTGTCGATGAGTTCTTTTGGGTCTTCCTTCGATAAGAGGGATTTAATTTCGTTTTTAGTTTCCGAATCAATGACGGAACTGTCAAGCCATTGCTGGGCTTTCTTTTTTACAATTGTTAAAAGTTCAGACATAGTTGGCTGAATAAGTATGGATTAATAAATAATGATAGGAAATCAAAATTCAAGATCAAAGATTACCACGCAAGGCTTGCTCCCGTTCAATAGACTCAAAGAGCGCTTTGAAGTTACCTTTACCAAATGACCGAGCTCCGTTTCGTTCTATGATTTCAAAAAAGACGGTAGGGCGATCCTGAACGGGTTTTGTGAAGATCTGAAGCAGGTACCCTTCCTCATCCCGATCGATCAGAATATTTAGTTTCTTTAATTCTTCCAGGCTCTCATTAATGCTGCCGACACGTTCCATTACGTCATCGTAATACGTTTCCGGTACATACAGAAATTCCACGCCTCGCCTTCTGAGTTCACCAACAGTATGAATGATGTCATCAGTAGCAATGGCGATATGCTGTACGCCAGCGCCTTTGTAAAAATCGAGATATTCTTCAATCTGCGATTTCTTTTTACCCTGTGCCGGCTCATTAATGGGAAATTTGATATACCCGTTTCCATTCGATACCACCTTCGACATGAGCGCACTGTATTCGGTGGAGATATCTTTATCGTCAAAAGTTACCAGCAAGCTGAAGCCCATTACTTTTTCGTAAAACTCCACCCAGTGATTCATCTTACCGAGTTCAACATTGCCTACGCAATGATCGACATATTTCAGTCCGATCGGTTCAGTTTTAAACATACTGGTTCTGGGTTTATAACCCGGCAAGAACGGACCTTTATAATTCTTTCGTTCAACAAAGGTGTGAAAGGTTTCACCATACGTCTTGATGGAGGAAACAACCACTTCTCCAAATTCATCTTTTAAGATTTTCGGTTCATGGGCAGGTTCCGCACCCCGAAGTATGGTTTCCTGAAAGGATTTTGTGGCATCATCTACCCATAGTGCAAGCACCTTAACACCGTCTCCGTGTTTTTGAACATGTTCGGAGATCTCGGAATCGGGTTGAAGGGAAGTGGTAAGAACCAGCGTTATTTTATTTTGTTTCAGAACATAGGAGGCGCGATCGCGAACCCCTGTTTCCGGTCCTGCATAGGCAAAAAGTTCAAAGCCAAAAGCATACTGATAATACAAGGCGGACTGCTTGGCATTTCCGACATAAAACTCGATGTGGTCGGTTCCGTTGATGGGGAGAAAATCCTGATTGGCCATGATTATGTTGTTTAACAGGCATTTACAATTACAACTCGGGGAAAGGTCAAATTTAGCTAACTCCCTTTTTAAAAAGGATGATTTAATCAATATTTGTACAAAACCAGAGATATGGATTTAAAAGCACTTGATAAGGCCTTGCAGGAAATTGTGAATACCCGTAATGAACTTGCGCAGATCGATTACAATAATCCGAAGTATGATGATGTAGAGGAGAAGCTGCACGACCTGGAAGATGATTTTCAGGACAAGTTTGGCGGCTACCTGGAAGAGGTCATTCAAAAAGTACATGACCAACACTGTCCGGATAATGATGTTCTTTTGCCCATTGCTTACCTGGGTGATGGTGTGCCGGTAGAACTGGAAAAATTGCCCGGTAAAGATGCCAAGCTTGTACTCGAGGCTAATCCGCCCCGGTTATTTCTCCGGGTAAAGGATAAGCAACAACTGGTATGGGAAGGAAAATAATATTCCCGATCCTGCCTGGTTGTTTCAGCTCATACATTCGTTAATTACGAATACCCCAGTTTATTTCTGACCCGGTTAAGAACGTCATGCGCAATGACGCGGGCTTTTTCTTCACCTTGCCTGAGTTTCTTTTCGAGTTCATCTGCATTGGAATAATAGAAGTTAAAAGCTTCGCGTTCCTTCGCGTACTTCTGAACAATTAGCTCATATAATTCCTGCTTGGCATGTCCATACCCATAATTTCCGCGGAGGTAGTTGTTGCGCATGGATTCGGTCTGCTCCGGTGAAGCCAGCAACCGGTAAAGGGCAAACGTGTTGTCTTTCTCGGGATCTTTCGGGGCTTCAAGAGGAGTGCTATCGGAAACGATGGACTTGATTTGTTTTAATAACTGTTTATCCGGTAAAAAGATATCGATAATATTCCCGTAGGA
>JALOMY010000090.1 GCA_025455225.1 Cyclobacteriaceae bacterium
CTTTTGCATGGCCATGTGCAGGTTGATATCACGGGCATAGATGTTATCGGCAATTTCCTTGAATACCGGGGCAGCTACATTACTTCCATATTGTTGCCATCCGCGTGGATTTTTAATTAGTACAATGGCACTATACTTGGGCTCATGAGCCGGAAAATAACCGACAAATGAAGTGATGTATTTTTTTGCATACCGGCCATGCTCAAGAATCTGTGCTGTACCCGTTTTGCCAGCAATCCGATAATGCGTACCGCGAATACCCTTCGCTGTTCCGTTTTCAACGACACCTTCCAGCAACATGCGTAATTTATTGAGTGTTTTACCTGAGCAGATTTTGCTGATAATTACTTCGGTTTCAAAAGTCTCTTTATCCTGATCGGCTTTCTTAACCGACTGAACGAAAATCGGTTTAATCATTTTTCCGTCATTGGCAACTGCGTTGTACATGGCCAGCGTATGAAGTGGCGTGATTTCAATACCATATCCGTACGCCATCCAGGGTAAGCTGATGCCACTCCAACCCTTTTGTCCCGGCCATTTGAATTTGGGCGTGGGCTCACCGGAAATCTGAATACCCAACGGTTGATGAAGCTTCAGACGTTCAACATGATCCATGAACTTCTGCGGCCTTGTACCAAATTGTTTATCAGCCAGTTTGGCCATGGCCACGTTGGACGAATGTTCAAATGCATCGCGAACAGTAATCCGGCCTAGGCCTCCTTCTTCATGATCGCGGACTTTGTTCTTATAAAAGGTAAATTCTCCATTGCCTGTATCAATACTATCGGATAATTCAATGTTGCTGTCTTCCAGCAAGGCAATCATAGTGACCAGCTTGAAGGTTGATCCCGGTTCGAATAATCCTCCTGCAGCGAAATTGAATTTTTCATAAAAACTTCCGTGCCCGTCACTGCTCAGGTTGGCAATAGCCTTAACTGCACCGGTCTTCACTTCCATAACCACCACCAGGCCATCATCGGCATTGTGTTCCATCATGGCTTTGTACAAAGCTGTCTCGGCTACGTCCTGAAGATTAATGTCCAGGGTAGTTTGCAGATCATAACCGTTTACTGCTTTAACATTTTCAGTGTCGAATACAGGCTTCCATACGCCTCCGGCAATTTTCTGGTAATACGCAAAACCATCCTGGCCACTCAACTGGTCATTAAAACTGTATTCCAGTCCTGCGCCTTTGTCGTTTTCATTAACAAAACCAATAGTACGCTTACTCAGATTGGAGAACGGACGGTACCGGATATCAACTTTTTCAAAGATGACGCCACCTTTAAGTCTTCCTTCACGGAAAATGGGCCACTCAGACATCGTCTTCTTATCCTGGTAATCGATCTGCTTCCTGTTAATAATGATGTATTGCTTGCCTGAAGAGCGAGCATCAATCAGCATGCGCTTATAATCGAGGTATGATTTGTCGCGGTAAAATGAAGCCAGCTTGCGCGACAACGAATCCAGTCCCTCTTTAAATATTTTATCTGAGGGAAGCGTGGCATCAAACGCCACCTTATAAAAGGGAAGTGAAGTGGCTAGTAAACTTCCATTATCTGAATAAATGTTGCCTCGTGTTGCTTTGACTTTTCTATAATCAAAAGAAATCTCCTCCCCGATTCTTGCCCATTTCTCTCCTTCAACCAATTGAACATGTCCTATCTTCATTACCACGGCAAAGGCAAACAAGAACACTACCAGGAAGGCAACACGAACCCTGAGTAATATGGATTGTTTAATATTCACCTTTCTTTACAACTAGTTTAAATGGGGGCTGTAAGGTTTCGCGCAAACCATACAGTTGAACTTTCTTTGCCACTTCTGATTGCTTGCTGGCAAACATCAAGTCGGCTTTCATCGTGGTATAATCGGCCCGCAAGTCTTCTACCTCGGCTTGCATGTAATTTATTTTACGAACTGTTTTTTCTGCGTAATGGGTATTGCTGATGTAGAGAATACCAAGCGCTAGGAGAAACAAAATTTTTGGAAGGTGATGCACCGGGAATCCCTCTTCAAAATAACTTTCGAGTTTTAGTTTCTTTTCAACGGAAGAGAATATTCCCTTGCCCGTTCCGCTTACCGGACTTTTTATCTTTGATTCAATTCGAAATTTATTGTCAGCCATAAATCTGTTTCAAATTCTATTATTCTTCACAGTCAGTCTGCCATGCACTGGCCATTAAACATTCATTAAACACTCTGTCTCCGTTAACTAAAGTTTAACCGCTATCCTTAGTCGGGCGCTTCGTGCCCGCTTATTTTCCTTGATCTCATCTTCTGAAGCTTCAATTGGTTTGCGATTGACCGCTTCGAAAGGTTTGATTTCATTTCCATACATATCCTTATCCACTTCTCCGAAGACTTTACCCTTATTGATGTAGTTCTTGACCATACGGTCTTCCAGAGAATGGTATGACATCACAACCAACCTTCCGCCTTTTTCCAATACTTCGCCAGCCTGGTGCAAAAAATCTTCAAGAGCCTGCATTTCTTTATTCACTTCCATGCGTAAGGCCTGAAACACCTGGGCGAAGTATTTATTTTCTTTTCCTCGTGGAGCAAAGCGGTTTAATAAATTCCGCAACTCTTCCGTTCGTGTGAACGACTGGATTATTCGTTGCTGAACAATAGCTTTGGCAACTGTGCGCGCATTTCGAATTTCACCATACATACCGAGTATTTTATGAATATCCGTTTCCGAATACTGATTGACTATATCGGCTGCAGTAAGCGATCCTCGTTTATCCATTCGCATATCGAGAGGGCCATCGTATCGTGTTGAAAATCCCCTGCCGGGTTCATCAATCTGATAGGAGGATATTCCAAGATCGGCCAGGATACCATTCACCTGCGTCACTCCATTCAGTCTAAGGAACTTCTTGAGGTACATAAAGTTGGCGTGACAGAATATGAAAGAACGGTGCGTGATTTTTAATGCTTCACGCCTTGCATCCTCATCCTGATCAAAGGCGATTAACTTACCTCCTTTTAAATGTTCAAGTATCGCCAGACTATGTCCGCCTCCACCGAACGTGGCATCTACATAGATGCCCTCAGGATGAATATTAAGCGCTTCGATACATTCGTGTAGCATGACCGGCTTGTGATAGTCCGATGCCATGCTTCTTACACATCAAGATATTTCTGCGCCAGTTTCGACAACTCACTTGGGTCACTGATCAGGTGCTTTTCATACAATGTGGGATTCCAGATTTCAACCTTATTACCCATCCCCACCAGGATCAGGTCCTTTTCCAGTTGGGCATACGTAAGCATGTTCTTTGGAATGAGCAGGCGGCCGTTGCCATCCAGTTCTACGGTAGCCGTACCACTGAAAAAATTCCGCTGAAGCGTACGGTACTCTTCGTTGAACTCACTTAAACCTGAAATCTTTGAAAACACCTTTTTGAATTCCACCATCGGATAGAGTATGAGGCAACGCTCAAAGCCTCTGCGCAGCACCATCTCGCTGTCCCCTTCGGGCAGCTGGGCCTTTACGCGCGAAGGCAGTACCAACCTGCCTTTGGCATCGAGCTTACTTTCATATTCACTGGTGAAAAAGGTCATGGACGTAGTGGTTGTCTATTCCTTGTTAAACAAACATAGGTAATTTTATACCACTTTCAACCACTTTACTCCACTTTTTTACATTTTTTGTTAAAAATTCCTTTAAAACGACATGAAAAGGATCAAAAAGACTGCATTGCACGATGAAAACCCATTGTATCAGGCTGAATTGAATAGAAAAACCCTGGTGGTTGAAAGTGGGGGAGCTTTCCTAGAATTGAATGGAAAAAAACCCGTTAATCGAGTTGTAGTACACTCTAAGGACCAAGGACTCAATCCCTGCTAAAAGATTAAGCCCGATACCGGGCAAAATCCGTCTTTTTCGAACATTTTAGCAAAACCCTATGTTGTTTTGCTTTACTAAAGAAGTGACTATGCGTTTTTTACCTGTTCTTGCTGTATTCCTGATTTTTTCTGGCTGTCAACCTAAAAAACCGGAGCTAAAACCGGGTGCCTGGCGAGGTGTAATCGAAATTCAAGGACAAAAACTTCCATTTACCTTTCATCTTGAAAGGGGGAATACGGGTTATATAGCCACGATCAACAATGCAGGTGAGAAGTTGGTCCTGGATGAGATTGAAGTCACCGGGGATTCGGTGACCATGACGCTGCATATCTTCGATGCCGAGTTTAAAGCATCCATTCAGGAAAATGAGCTAACCGGAGAGTTTATTATTAATTATGCCGACAATTACAGGCTTCCTTTTCATGCCTATTACGGGCAAGATTATCGCTTCATCCCATCGGATACTGGCGCACAGGTGACCGATTTTTCCGGCAAATACCAGGTTCAGTTTATAAATGAAACCAACAGCGTAGAAGCCGTTGGCATTATTCATCAAAAAGGTAATTATGCCGAGGGAACCTTCCTCACACCTACCGGTGATTACCGGTACCTGGAAGGAAATGTAATCCAGGATACACTTTGGCTAAGCACTTTTGACGGTAACCATCTCTTTCTGTTCAATGCAGTAAAATCAAACGACAGCCTGAAAGGCAGACAGTGGCTGGGAAGATCCCGTAATCGCCTCTGGCAGGGTATAAAAAATGATACGGTCCAGGCTCCATCACATGAATCGCTTACTTACCTGAAAGAAGGTTATGACATACTTGAATTTACATTTCCGGATGTTGATGGCAACCCTGTCTCACTGCAAGAGGATCGGTTTAAGGACAAAGTAGTTATACTACAAATTATGGGTACCTGGTGCCCGAATTGTATGGATGAAACCCGGTTTCTTACCGAATGGTATTCGCAAAACAAAGCCCGCGGAGTTGAAATCATAGGCCTTGCTTATGAACAAAAACCGGATTTTAATTATGCAAAAGGCAGGGTTATGAAGATGGTTGAGAAATTAAATGTACCCTATACCATTCTGATTGCAGGAGTAAATGATACAGCAAAAGCTTCTGAAACACTGCCCGCACTTAACCGTGTTGTTGGATTTCCAACTACTATCTTTGTTGGTAAAGATGGAAAGGTGAAACACATTCATACCGGGTTTGCTGGTCCGGGAACGGGTGAATATTTTGAGCAAACCAAAGAACGGTTTAATGAAATTATCAATTCATTGCTGGTTGAATGACCGGTAATAAATAATGAGATCGCGAAGGTATTAAAATGAAGAAAAGAGTTGTTGTCGGTTTATCAGGAGGTGTTGATTCCAGCGTAGCGGCTTATTTATTAAAAGAGCAAGGCTACGAGGTTATCGGCATGTTCATGAAAAACTGGCACGATGACTCGGTAACTATCAGTAAAGAATGCCCATGGCTTGACGACAGTAACGATGCGATGATTGTTGCCCAACATCTCGGTATTCCTTTTCAGGCAATCGATCTGAGCCAGCAGTACAAGGAACGCATCGTAGATTACATGTTTGCTGAATACCAGCAGGGCCGGACGCCCAACCCGGATGTACTGTGCAACCGCGAAATAAAATTCGATATCTTCCTGAATGCAGCATTGAAGTTGGGTGCCGATTACGTAGCAACCGGTCATTATGCCCGAAGAGATGAGATCGAACGTAACGGACAAAAAATCTACCGCCTTCTTGCCGGAAAAGATCCGAATAAAGATCAGAGTTATTTTCTGTGTCAACTTACCCAGCAGCAGTTATCCAAAGCTTTGTTTCCAGTGGGTGAATTGTTGAAACCGGAGGTACGTGAAATTGCAAAAAAGGCCGGATTGGCAACCGCCAATAAAAAAGATTCTCAAGGGCTTTGCTTTGTAGGTAAAGTGCATCTGCCTGAATTTTTACAACAACGCCTGGAACCGAAAAAAGGAAAAGCCATAGTAATTCCGGATGATGCTGTTATTTATAGCAACGGGCAATCGCTCGATGATCTGGTTCACCTTACACAACCTTATACCTATTCTCCAGAACTTGGTACCGTTGTGGGTGAACATAATGGCGCTCATTATTATACCATCGGTCAGCGCAAAGGTTTAAACATTGGTGGCCAGGCTAAACCACTATTTGTTATTGGTACGGATACTGTACAAAACATTATCTACATGGGAAACGGAGAAGACCATCCGGGCCTCTATCGAAAAGGACTTTTCATACCGAATGAAGATGAACATTGGATACGGGAAGACCTGAAGCTTGCTTCTGGCGAATCCCGTCAATACCTGGCCCGGATACGCTACCGGCAGTCCCTTGAGGCTTGCACATTATATAAAAGAGAAGAAGGATTGTACATTGTTTTTAATCGACCCCAAAAAGCTATTACTCCGGGACAGTTTGCTGCCTGGTACGATGGTGACGAGCTGATTGGATCGGGCGTAATCTCCTGATAATTTACTACTTTGACAGGCGCTCTAAATGCCTGCTTATGAAAATCATTGTTTTCTGTATTGCACTTATTTTTATTGTTTCAGCTTGCGGTCCATCGAAACAAAATGAAACAGTATGGGAGCTACAACCCTTTATCAAAATTGATTCAGTTAACCCGGTTTTAGAGCCTCTTGCACCAACTCGTTTTTACTGTCCGGTTAGAAGGGATTCTGTGCAGTGGGAAGAAAAGGATGTATTTAATCCAAGCGCTGTAGTTCGAAACGGAAAGGTATACTTACTTTACCGGGCTGAGGATATTGTAGGTAAACATGCAGGCACTTCCCGTCTTGGACTGGCCATCAGTGATGATGGTCTTCATTTCACCCGGATGCCGAAACCGGTATTCTATCCGGATAATGATTCCATGAAGGTTTATGAATGGGAAGGTGGTGTTGAAGACCCGAGAATAGTGGAAGATGAATTGGGCAATTATGTTTTAACCTATACAGCCTATGATGGTAAAACTGCACGTCTTTGCGTAGCCACTTCTTCTGACTTAATGACCTGGAAAAAACATGGGCTCGCTTTCAAGGATGAACCGTACCTTAATCTCTGGTCGAAGTCAGGGGCCATCGTTACTCAACAGGTTGGTGAACAATTTATCGCCCGCAAAATCAATGGTAAGTATACCATGTACTGGGGAGATACTCATATTTTTATGGCTACATCCGATGATCTTATTCACTGGAATCCATTGACTGATGAACGTGGTGAACTTGTAACCGTTTTCGAACCCAGAGAAGGAATGTTTGATAGTGACCTGGTGGAGCCTGGTCCGCAGGCCATGATTCAAAACGATGGCATTCTTCTGATTTATAATAGTCGGAATAATTTAACTAAGGGCGATTCAAAACTTCCGGATGGTAATTATGCAGCCGGCCAGGTTCTCTTGGATTTTCAGAATCCCTCCCAGGTTATTAAGCGATCATCCGCGCATTTTCTTACCCCCGATAAACCCTACGAAATCACCGGGCAGGTTAATAATGTGTGCTTTGCTGAAGGATTGGTTTATTACAAGAACAGATGGTTATTGTATTACGGAACGGCCGATTCGAAAATTGCAGTCGCAACCAGGGAATAAATGTTAATCTTTAACAAACCCGGATACTCCTCCCGACACTACATATTTCATGGCCACCGGGCCTGATATGTTCAACGGTCTAACGCGGTCTCTGGCTATAACAAAATGATCTCCTGAAAAATTGTAGGCATGCGGCAGATAGACTGATATCATATCCTCCAAACCCAACACGCTTAAGTCTGATTGAGTTACAAAGCCAATCTGGTATAATTCATTTTCTTTGTTCAACAACACCAAGACCGGTTTATTAAACTTCTTCTTGTCGCCAACAAATGCTCCGATAAGATCTTTTATGGAAGAATAGATCAGCTTAACCATGGGAATCCGGTTCATTAACTGATCAAACCAATTCGTAAGTGTTTGAAAGGCCAGGTTGGATGTTAAATAACCAAAGACCGTTATGGCGCCCAGTATAATCACAAATCCCAATCCGGGATACGGCAGATCAAGTCGCGAATCGAGCCAGCGAAAGGCTTCTATTATAAAGTATGCGGTTGCAACCAATGGAACAATAAATAAGGTTCCATTTAAAAAATAACGCATGATTTTACGCGCAAAGGATTTCATAGTGAGTACAGTTAATCTGACATATAATGTAAAAACAAAAGGCTTCCATTAATCATGGAAGCCTTTTCAATATCGTTGTTTTCAAGGGTTACAGGGAGAATCCCATAAAGCTTAAGAAACCAAGTGACATCAATCCTACCAGGATAAACGTAATACCCAAACCACGCAAGGGACCTGGTACATTGGAGTACTTCATTTTCTCGCGAATCCCGGCAAGGGCTACAATAGCCAGCATCCATCCAATACCAGAACCTATACCAAATACGGTAGCTTCTCCCAATGTATAGGAACGTCCGACCATAAAAAGTGCACCCCCAAGAATAGCACAGTTAACAGCAATTAAGGGAAGGAAAATACCAAGCGAACCATAAAGTGCCGGAGAGAATTTTTCAATAACCATTTCAGTTAATTGAACCATGGCGGCAATCACAGCAATGAAAATGATGAATTGCAGAAAGGTCAGGTCAATTGTAGCAAATTCAGGACTGATCCAGGCTAAAGAACCCTGGTTAAGAATATGGTTCTGAATAAGCCAGTTAATAGGAATAGTAATACCCAGTACAAAAATAACAGCTACGCCTAATCCAAATGCCGTATTGACTTTTTTGGATACCGCCAGGTAAGAACACATGCCCAGGAAGTAGGCAAAGATCATGTTATCAATAAAAATAGAGCGAACTCCTATGCTGATTAAATTCTCCATAATCAATCTCTTATATGTTAACCTTCGCGATAACCGTTAATAGAACGTTGAACCCAGATAATAATACCTACAATGATACAGGCCCCTGCCGGAAGCAACATTAAACCATTACCCGGGTAGTGAAAACCGATTGCTTCAAAAATCTTAAATCCAAAGAGCGCGCCTGAACCCAGTAACTCACGGAAAAAGGCGATAATCATAAGGATTATACCATACCCTAAACCGTTACCAAATCCATCAAGAACCGATGCCCAGGGTTTATTACCCATGGCAAAGGCTTCTAGTCGTCCCATTACAATACAATTCGTAATGATTAGTCCAACGAATACGGAAAGCTGTTTGGATATTTCATACACGTAAGCTTTCAGAACCTGATCAACGAGAATTACGAATGTTGCAATTACCGCAAGTTGCACCACAATACGAATCCGTGATGGAATGGTATTGCGCAACGAAGAAATAGCCAGGTTCGACATCATGGTAACTACCGTAAGGCTTACAGCCA
This sequence comes from Cyclobacteriaceae bacterium, assembly GCA_025455225.1. Lineage (GTDB taxonomy): Bacteria > Bacteroidota > Bacteroidia > Cytophagales > Cyclobacteriaceae > UBA2336. The sequence goes on from JALOMY010000090.1 coordinate 9,264, forward strand.
T
>JALOMY010000341.1 GCA_025455225.1 Cyclobacteriaceae bacterium
ACTTCCAAATCAAAAGCCTCATCCTGACTAACCAACTATTAACCCTGATTTTTCGGATACTATGAAAAAGAATATAAGCATTAACATAAGCGGCATCATCTTCCATATAGAAGAAGACGGATATGAAGCATTGAAAAAATACCTGGACTCCATAAATAGGTATTTCTCAACTTTTGAAGACAGCAATGAAATCCTGGCCGATATTGAAAGTCGAATTGCAGAAATTTTTCTCTCGAAACTTAACGAAGGAAAGCAGGTCATCACCCGTGACGATGTAAGTGCCCTCATAACTACCATGGGAAGCGTTAACGACTTTAAAGCGGCAGAAGAACAGGAAGTGCCGGCTTCAGAAGAAAGTCGTAAAGAAGAATTCCGCAAGGAATCCAGGCAACAAGATGCAGGCACTTCCTTCCAGGCAGAACCGAAGCGTTTTATGCGCGACCAGAAGCGTAAGATTTTGGGTGGCGTTTGCGCAGGTCTGGGCAATTATTTTAATGTAGACCCGGTATGGATTCGTCTGTTGTTTGCCTTCCTTACCCTGGCTTACGGTGTAATCCTTATCGTTTATGTTGTACTGTGGATTGCAATTCCAGGATCTTTTGACCTTGAAGAACCTGAAATATCCAAAAAACTGTTCCGAAACCCGGATAAAAAAGTACTGGGTGGCGTAGCCGGAGGGTTAGCTGCCTACTTCTCCATCGATGTCGTTGTTGTTCGGTTGTTGTTTGTAATCCTTACCGTTTTTGGAGGTTTAGGATTTTTCGCCTACATCATTTTGTGGATTGTACTTCCCGAAGCTAAATCAATAACTGAAAAAATTCAGATGCAGGGCGAACCGGTAACGCTCTCGAGCATCGAATCGAACATTAAAAAAAATCTCGACATTAAAGAAGGCGATGAAGAAACCACATTGGTAAAAATATTACTCTTCCCCTTCCGTGCCATAGGCTGGATTTTGACCAACCTGGCCAAGATTCTCACACCTCTTGTTGAAGTTTTGCGCGTGTTTATCGGAATTTTCCTTACTCTTCTCGGTTTAAGCCTTGTGGTTGCCATCATAGCAATCGGGGGAATTCTGATAGGATTGTTCACCGTTTCATCAGGCTGGGCACTGGGATGGGAAGACCTCAGCTTGCCCATGGAAGCAATTCAACGCGCCATACCTGGATTTACTGCGTTCATGGCCTTTATAGGAGCGTTGATTCCGGGAATTATCATAGTTCTTCTGGGTGTATCGGTAATTGCCAAACGAATTGTCTTTGGCGCTGCCGCAGGCTGGACACTTTTTATTCTCTTCTTCTTGTCAGTAGCGGTTCTCAGCGCGTCAATTCCGAAAATTGCCCTTGGATTCAAGGAACATGGTGAACATAAAGTAGAATCGGTCTTCGATGTAGGCGATCGTATCCCGGTACTAAAACTTCGTGAAGTCGGTTTGGATGATTATGATGCTGCAACACTTTCGTTCAAAGGGTATGATGGTAGTGAATTAAAATTGGTCCAATATTTTGAAGCCAAGGGAAATACCCGGATGAAAGCCATTGAAAATGCCCAAATGGTTGATTACCATATTGTGCAATCAGATTCCGTTCTCACTTTCGACTCGAACATCCGTTTCAAAGAAGATGCAGTCTTTCGTATGCAAAAGCTGAAAATGACATTATTCATCCCGTACAATAAGCCCTTTGTTATGGATGATAATTTCTGGCAGCTGCTTAACCAATATATTGAGCACGACAACCGTAATGGACAAACCTGGAAAATAACTGAAGATTCAAACCTCGAATGCGTGAATTGTCCGGTGACTGAAGAATCCATTTATGATTGGGAAGAGACAGAAGAACAAAATGAAGAATTATCGACCCGTTCCTTAACCGATTTCAATGAACTCGAAATCAGTGGCATTTTTGATCTCAACGTTGTTAAAGGCAACCGGTATGAAGTTGAATTAACCGGTCCGGTTTCTGAGCGTGAGAAGTACCGGGTTGTACGTATGGGCAATACACTGGTTATTGAATATGAAGATGATCACGATTTCAGCTGGAGTAAGAATCCTTTGCATTTCGATGAAGTCCGTATTCGAATTACGATGCCCGAATTAGATAAAATTGAATTAAAAGGTGCCGGTAAGGCATCTTTTGATAATTTTACGGAAGATGAGATCAAGATCCGCATTCTGGGTGCTATTAAGGCTGACGGCAACCTGAATGCCCGTGATCTTGCTCTTTATTTAAGTGGTGCATCTGAACTGACATTAACAGGCGAAGGAAATACCATGGATGCTAAAATTCTGGGGGCTTCGAAACTGAATGCCTATGATTTTAGAGTGAAAGATGGCTTAGTGGAAGCCAGCGGTGCCTCAAAAGCCAATGTGAATGTCTCCGGCAGGCTGGAAATTGAAGAAGGTCTTGCCAGTAAAGTGAGTTACAGGGGTAATCCATCTGAAGTTATTAAAGACTAAACCTCTCAACTGATTATGATAATCATCGTCTTTTTCATTCTTATCGTCTTCTTTATTGGATCGATTATTGGCTCCTTTTTCAAATAAGGAATCAGCAAATACATGAAATTCATCCTTACCTGGTTATTATTACTGGGGGCTGTTGCTTTCGCAGATGCACAAAAACAAGGCATTAAAGGCACTGTGGAATGGATTCAAGGCAACCAGATGCCTGGCCCCGACAGGCAACCCATAAAACCTGCCGGAATAAAACGCGAAGTATGGATCTACGACATTGTATCCCTTCAGCAGGTTGAATCCGAGGGTGTATTTTTTCAAAACATACCTACCCGGATAATAAAAAAAGTTACCAGCAACAGAAGGGGGAAATTTAAAGTCAAACTTCCCCCAGGTGAATATTCACTGTTTATTAAGGAAAAAGAAAGGTTGTTTGCCAATCGATTTGACCAGAATAACCGTATAAATGCTGTTAAGGTAAAACCCGGAAAATTCACCCGAATTACCATTCTGGTAGATTATGAGGCAACTTATTAAGTAGCCACGAAAAGCCCAGCTAATTCAGGTTTTAAAA
>JALOMY010000342.1 GCA_025455225.1 Cyclobacteriaceae bacterium
GAAGATTCACGCCATCCTAAAGGACGCGGAAACGGCTATGTCCTCACGTTTGGTAACACTACGGTTTATATATCCGGAGACACTGAAGATATTCCGGAGATGCGGTCATTAAAAAATATCGACATTGCGTTTGTTTGCATGAACCAACCTTTTACCATGACCATTGAACAGGCAGCAAGTGCCGTTCTTGAATTCAAACCTAAAATTGTCTACCCATTTCATTATCGTGGTCAGGGTGGCTTTAGTGATGTTGAGACCTTCAGAAAACTAATTGAATCGGGTAATAACAAGATTGAAGTACGATTGAGGAACTGGTATCCAACTTATTGATCACCAGTCGCAATTGGCTTTTCATTACGTGACCACTCACTCCACGAGCCCACATAAAGTTTTGCTCCTGTAATTCCAGCTTGTTCCAGGGCCAGTAACGTATGACAGGCTGTAACACCCGAGCCACAATGAACAATAACATTTTCCGGCTTGTGGTTAGTAATCCGCTGAAGATAGAATTGTCTTAAATGGCCGGCAGAATGAAAATTACCCTCCGGATCCAGATTATCGACATAGGGTATATTAACAGCGCCTGGAATATGCCCTGCAATCAAATCGAATGGTTCACCTTCTCCCCTGTAACGGTAACCTTCCCGCACATCAATCACAACTTGTTCAGGATTTTGAGAAGCTTTCGCTACTTCATCCATCGTGACAACCTGCGATAACCAGTTTTTCACCGGGTAATCTTCATGTGCAGGTTTTCGCACAGTCGGTTTTTCAGTAATTGGTAATCCATCCCGGATCGCAGCGGTCAATCCTCCATCAAGAACCATTACATCTTTATGGCCAACCGATTTTAACATCCACCAGAAACGGGCAGCCGCATTGGCACCTTGTTTATCATCATAAACAATTACCCTGGATGCAGATGTAATTCCCAAATCCTTCAACAGGTTGCCGAACATCTCAACTGAAGGAAGTGGATGACGACCGCCTTCGGCAGCGTTTGCTGATTTTTCCGAAAGTTCAGTTTCCAGGTTTACAAACAGGGCGCCTTCAATATGCGCTTTCTTATATCTTTCATAAGCATCCGCACCGCCCCGTGCATCCACCAGAACTGTATTTTCATGATGGATCATTTTAACAACATCCCCGGCCGAAACGATGCATGCATTCATAAGAAATCATTAATTTATCATGTAGGGTAAAATAACACGCTAACGAAGCAGAAGCAAGCTTTAACCTTTTATCAATTCCAAATTGTTAATTTAATTTATTCTGAGGAGCTTTAATACTCGTCCGAATAACCCTTCACAGATGAAAAAATTCGGGGTATTGATCGTCTGGTTCATTGGCATCATTCCATGCTGGCCAAATTCTCTGTTGATACCCATGGATGGTGTACAAAAAAATCACCTGAAGGCGTATGGCATTGCCTACTATATGCTAAAACTAAACAACTCGATTGATTGGTTATTAAACTATCGGGGTGGCAGTTTTCTTGCCGATTATTCTTCTCAGCTGGAACAAGAATGCATACTGCGGGGAGTTTCCTATGAAGTGATCTCTCCGGCCAAAGTCAATTCCATTCTAAATGAAATAAGCAGCCCTGCTGTGAATATGAATGTAGTCAGGCTTGAAAAAGCACCCCGCATCGCAGTCTACTCTCCGAAAAGTGAGTTTGTACCCGATGAAACCGATGCAGTAATACTGGTGCTTCAATACGCTGAAATACCCTTTGATATAATTTACGATGAAGAAATTCATAATGACGCATTAGCCCGGTACGATTGGCTTCACCTGCACCATGAGGATTTTACCGGTCAACCCAATAAGATGCGCTGGCGCGAATCTGCGGTTATGGAATTAAAGTTAAATGAATTGACTGCCGCCAAACTGGGATATTCCAGCATTTCTCAATTGAAAATGACGATAGCACGAAAGATAAAAGCATTTAGTGCAGGCGGAGGTTATCTCTTTGCTATGTGTTCGGCAGCCGAAACACTGGATATTGCTTTAGCAGCGGAAGGATTTGATTTTTCAAACCTGTTGCTATCTGGTGACGCTGAATATTCTAACCAGGAATTTCTGGATTACAGCAAATCACTGGCATTTGAAAATTTCAGTCTCGAGTCATTACACGAAAGACGTTTCTCGGATATCAATATCGGGCGTATGGGATGGGGAGTGAGTGGTGATTTCTTTACGCTCTTTACCTTCTCTGCCAAATGGGACTTAATACCTTCACTGCTTACCCAGAATCATGAAAATCTGATAAAGGAATTTTCGGGCTTAACTACGTCATTTAACAGCAGCCTGGTTAAACCAGAAGCCGTTATTCTGGGAGAAAACCGAAAAGAGAACAACGTTCGGTATTTGTATGGAGAAGTGGGGCGTGGCCATTGGACATACTATAGCGGACACGATCCGGAAGGCTCACCAGGAAGAGGGCGTGGACCAACTGATCTTAACCTTCATCCCAATTCACCCGGTTACCGTTTGATACTGAATAATGTCTTGTTTCCATCAGCACAAAGAAAGAAGCAGAAGACTTGATCATCATTTCACGATCCTAATAATGTATAAAATAATACTACTGTCCTTCTTAGAGCAGTATCTCATATATCGATTAAGCGTATTTCTCTTTACGTCAAATTGACTTATCTCCCCTTCTTTTTCATTTTTTCAGTCCAATGATAAGCCTCCTGGTCACGTTTGCCCTTTCCCTCTGCCAGGTAACGAGCCAATTTTTCATTCATTACACCTTGAGATGTTAGATGATAGTTTCCGCAATCTTCGCAGTGATATACGGCAACAGGACCCGATGTTCGACCGTATTGATAACGTCTATGGGCTTCCAGCAAGGCTTCCTCGGCCAGTTCATAGGTGATGAAGGCTTTCTTTCCCGTTATGCAGGATTTCATGGAGTATTAACAAAAATTACAATCACTTTAATGCAAAATAGTACTATATTAAGAATTCACATTTGATCAGGTTTTGAATAGATTTAGTTTGCATAAAGAATAATATT
>JALOMY010000091.1 GCA_025455225.1 Cyclobacteriaceae bacterium
CGTGTACACCAGCAACGGATACGCAGTATTTGTTCCTGATATCGTTTATAAAATGAATGATCCGGGTATGTCGGCCGTTTGGTGTGTACTGCCCGGGGTAAAAGCAGCAATCCAGACCGGAGTAATTGATGAAACGAAAATGGGCATTCACGGACATTCGTGGGGCGGCTATCAAACGTGTTTCCTGGTAACTCAAACCAACCTGTTCAAGGCAGCTGCAGCCGGTGCACCGCTTACCAACATGGTTTCGATGTACGATCTGATATATTGGAATACTGGCAGTGGCAACATGTCGATATTTGAGGCTTCGCAAGGCCGTTTCACCAGCGGGCCCTGGGATAACTGGGAAGCGTACTTACGCAATTCACCAGTGTACCACGTAAAGAATGTTACCACACCGTTGCTTATGCTGCACAACGATAAAGACGGAGCTGTTGATTTCACACAAGGTGTTGAATTCTACAATGCACTCCGCAGGCTGAAGAAACCCGTGGTGATGATGCAATACAAAGGTGAGAATCATGGTCTGGCCAAACTGGAAAACCGGAAAGATTATGCCATGCGTATGATGGAGTTTTTCAATCATTACCTGAAAGGTGCACCTATGCCTGATTGGCTTAAGCAGGGTGTTGACCACCTCAAGTTAAATGACCATTTAACTGAACGCGTTTTTGATTTTAATAAATGATAATTAATCCAGGTTTTTCTCTCCCGGTCTAAATCGGGAGAGAAAAGCCATTTAGAAATTCCCAATCAACGCTCTTCATTTCCGTTCCATAAATTTCTTCAACCGGTAAGCAGAAGTCTTTCTTACTTTATTTCGAAACATTCCTGACCAACCCAATAAAACCCCGGTAAATCCAAATGCCATGCGCGCCCATTTGTAAAGGTCAAATGAATCGTGGTGTACGCGAATTTTACCATCAAGAAATTCAAACCGGGCATCAATAACATTATGAACTGTTCGACCCGTTGGTGAGAAAACATAATCTGCTTCCCAACGGCATGAACCATGATGATCGTTTGCCCGGATGTTGGAAACGCTGACATTCCAGGTCACCGGGTTCATTTTCAAAGAATCGATCAGCATCGACCACATGGCACTTATCTCCTTTCCTTTCAGGGAAGGAAATACAGGATCGGAAAAAGATGCATCATCGTGATAGCAGGCTTTCATTCCTACGGCATCGAGTTGTTGAAAGCATGTGTAAAAGCTTCGTATCAATTCTTCATTCGCATGCATAAGCGTTGTTTGTCAGATAAATAAGTTGAGTAAGCCTGTTCCTTCTGCAGTCTATTAAAGAGAAGTAATCATGTACCACCCCATCAACGCACACGTTACTAATTTCAGCAATGTGCTGAATACAAATCCGATAAAGGATCCTACAGCCGATTTAAAGGCCCGGTTTGTTTCCTGATGCGCAAGAAACTCTCCAATGAAAGCGCCAATAAAGGGCCCGATGATAATGCCCAGAGGCCCCATCCAGAATCCGGCAACCAATCCGATAAAGCAACCCCATATGCCAAAGCGGGACCCACCGAATTTCTTTACTCCATATAAAGGAACGAAATAATCAATCAATCCAACCACAACAACAACAATTAACCAGATGATCAGAAATTTCACTGAGAACACGGGTGTTTCCCGTAGCTGCAACAGCAACATACCTGCATAACCCAAAGGAGGACCGGGAAGTAAAGGAACAATACTCCCGATTATTCCGGCTACCAGAAAACTAAACGCGAGTACGGTCCAAAGCAGATCCATGGAAATCGGAATAAAAACGAACTTACAAAATTAATGCAGTGTTAAAAATTGTTAGGATGTATGATTGAAATCATAGCGCACACAGAGGCACCGGTGTAGTTTTATTCGCATGAAATTAAACTGACAACCATGTACCAAACCATTGACTTCTCCACAATTACTGTAGCCGATCTGGCGATTCAGCATCCTTCCGCTGTGAAAGTATTCAACAAGTATAATATTGACTTCTGCTGTGGAGGAAAACTTCCACTTCAAAAAGCCTGTGAAAAGGCAGGTATTGATTCTCAATTCATTCTTCAGGAGCTGGAACGAGCGGAGTCAATCAGCATGCCGGGCACTATCCGGTTTGACTCATGGGATACTTCTCTTCTCACTGATTTTATCCTTCAGCATCATCATCAATACGTACGAACCAGCATTCCTGAATTAATTGCATTGATTGATAAAGTTGTTGAAGCCCATGGTGATGCCGAGCCTGATCTGGCCGATCTGAAACGTACTTTTTCCGAACTGGCTGATGAACTGCTTCAGCATATGGAAAAAGAAGAGTTGGTTCTCTTCCCGGCCATTCAACGTTTATTTGCAGAAAGACGCATACCAGTTAATGTAACACCCTTGCCGATGAATCTTCATGCACCGATGCGTGTGATGGAAGATGAACATACCCACGCAGGTGATCTTATTAAAAAGATACGTTCACTAACCAATGGATATACTCCGCCTCCCGGTGCCTGTCCGACTTACCGCATAACGTACAAGCGGCTTCAGGAATTTGATCAGGATTTGATGCAACATATCCATCTTGAAAACAATGTTCTGTTCAGAAAAGTAAAAGACCGAATAGCCGATACCTTCAACTGATTTTTTTATGGAACTCAACCAACAGATATTAAGCGACATTATTATTTACATGAAGTACGCCCGGTATTTACCGGAACTGCATCGCAGGGAAACGTGGGATGAGATATGCGATCGCTACCAACAAATGATGGATGAGAAGTATCCCAACCTGAAAGAGGAGACGCATGAAGCCATGCAGTGGGTTCGACAGAAGAAAGTGCTGCCCTCCATGCGCGCCATGCAGTTTGCCGGTACTGCCATTGAACGAAATAATTCACGCATCTATAATTGCGCCTATTTGCCGGTGGATGATATCCGGGCATTTTCAGAGACCATGTTCCTTTTGCTGGGAGGTACCGGTGTAGGCTATTCCGTGCAATATCACCACGTAGATAAGTTGCCTCCCATTCAAAAAGCTGAGAAAAGACGCAGGTTTCTTATTAGCGATAGCCTGGAAGGTTGGGCAGATGCGATTAAGGTTTTACTGAAAGGGTATTTTGGTATAAGTGAATACATTCCTGATTTTGATTATTCCGACATACGTCCAAAAGGTGCACGCCTGGTAACAGCCGGTGGCAAAGCACCGGGACCTGAACCATTGAAAATCTGTGTAGCTCACGTTCAAGCCTTACTCGACCGAAAGCAAAATGGAGAAAAACTATCTCCACTGGAGTGTCACGACCTGATGTGCCATCTGGCTAACGCAGTTTTGGCTGGTGGTATACGAAGATCCGCGATGATCTCTCTTTTCTCATATGGTGATGAAGAAATGCTGACGTGCAAGTACGGAAACTGGTGGGAATTGAATGAGCAACGTGGACGAGCCAACAACTCGGTGGTGTTGCAACGTGATAAAATTACCCGAGAGGAATTTTTCAGTCTCTGGAAAAAAATTGAATTGTCCGGCTCAGGTGAGCCCGGATTTTATTTTACCAACGACATCGACTGGGGTACAAACCCTTGTTGTGAAATTGCTTTGCGGCCGTTCCAGTTCTGTAACCTGTGTGAAATCAACGTCTCGGATGTGGAAACCCAGGATGAATTGAATGCCCGTGCCCGCGTAGCCTCTTATCTCGGCACCTTACAGGCCGGCTTTACCAACTTCCACTACCTGCGCGAAGTCTGGAAAAACACAACCGAACAAGACGCCCTTATTGGTGTAGGAATGACGGGTATCGCCAGCGGAAAAGTTGAAAGACTTGATCTTATTGAAGCGGCAGTTGAAGTTAAGAAAGTCAACCTCAGCATTTCATCCCGCATTGGAATTCAATTTGCGGCCCGTACAACAACAATTAAACCTTCCGGAACGTCATCCCTTGTACTGGGAACTTCATCCGGCATACATGCCTGGCATAACGATTATTACATCAGGCGAATCCGCATCGGAAAAAACGAAGCCCTTTACGATTATCTGAGCATAGCACATCCGGAATTACTCGAAGAAGATTTACTCAACAGCAAGCAAGCCATTATCTGCATTCCGCAAAAAGCACCTGATGGAAGTATTCTGCGCACCGAAGATGTTATGGATTTACTGAACCGGATCAGGAAGTTTAATGAAGACTGGGTTCGTAAAGGATTCAGAAGGGGAAGCAATGCCAATAACGTATCAGCTACGGTTTCCATTCCGGAGAAAGATTGGCAGCGGGTCGGTGAATGGATGTGGGAAAATAAAGCGTCTTACAATGGCTTAAGTGTATTGCCCTTCGACACAGGTAATTACAAGCAGGCACCATTTGAAGACATTACGAAAGAGAAGTTTGAAGAGTTGGAGCAAAGCCTGAAAACCATCGATTTGAAGAATGTATTTGAAGCCGATGACCATACCGATCACAAAGCCGAAGCTGCGTGTGCCGGTGGGTCATGCCAGATAGTATAAATAACTTATGCCACTACTTCATCAACGATTGATGATGCGTGATCTCCCTGCAAGAGTCGTTCTCATCAATCGTTGATCCGTTAATTTCTGTTAATCCTGCCACTGGTAATAATAAATCAGGTTAAACCATTGTCCTGACAAATGCTTAATTTTCTCAGCAAAAAGAGAAAGTTGATTCCATCGAAGATCTTGCAGGAATACCAGGCCCGCCTGGTGCGCATGCGTAAAGACCAGGTATTGTTTGAGGAGGGCAGCCAGGCGCTTGAATTCTTCCAGGTTGAAGAGGGCCAGGTGCGCATGTACATTCTCAATCATGAAGGACAGGAATTTACCCAGGGCATATTCAATGCGGGTGAAAGTTTTGGAGAACCTCCGTTGCTGGGCAACTTTCCCTACCCAAGCACAGCGGTTGCATTAACGGAAGGAAAGGTATGGAGATTGGCGAAAGCTGATTTCCTAAAGCTGCTGCAAAATCATTTCGACCTTCATCTCAAACTCGACCATGTGCTTTGTAACCGGCTTCAGTACAAGTCGATGATCCTCACTGAAATTTCTGCCCATGACCCGGAACACCGGCTTATTACGATTTTAAAATTTCTCAAATCAAAAATTACACTTACCGAAAAACCGGATAAGATCATTATACCCTATACACGCCAGCAACTGGCCGATATGACCAGTCTGCGGGTAGAAACCGTGATCCGAACAATTAAACGTATGGAAAAAGAGGGTAAGCTTGTATTGGAAGGGCACAAAATTCTGTTTTAGAATTCATCAAGGAACAGCTAATAAATCTAATTTGAGTTGTTATCCGTATGCTCTACTTCATCCTCAGCATTGTTATCCGTATTGCCCTGAAAATTTTTTACAGGCGAATCACGATCAAAGGCAAGGAAAACATTCCGGCTGGCGGACCCATTATCGTGGTGGGCAACCACCCCAATACATTTATGGACCCTATACTGGCAGCCCTGGTGATGCTTCCCCGCCAGGTTTTCTTTCTTGCGAACGGCAGCATTTTTAAAACCGCTGCTGCCCGCCTGGTGCTGAATCAGTTTAACACGATTCCCGTTTATCGTAAGCAGGATATAACTGACAAGCGAGATGAAAAGAACCTGGAAGCCTTTCAAAAGTCCTTTGATTTTCTAACTGGCGGTGGCGTGTTATTGATTTTCCCGGAAGGCAATAGCATTAATGAGCGAAAACTTCGTCCGATTAAAACGGGTACTGCCCGTATTGCCCTGGGTGCCGAACAGCAAAATGATTTTCAATTGCCTTTAAATATTCTTCCGGTTGGATTGAATTATTCAAATCCTACTCGCTTTCGCGAAGAGGTATTGATCAACATTGGTAAGCCGTTTGATATTAAAAACTATAAGGAATTGTACAGGCAAGACAATAGCACGGCAGTCAATCAACTTACCGCTGACATCCAGCATCGCCTGGCCTCACTGATTGTAGTAACGGATGACAAGGAAGAAGATGATCTCGTTCGTAAAATTGAATTGATCTATAAAAGGCAATTAATTCAAGATAGATCCGGAAAGAATGTTGATGTTGACATGACCCGAACCATAGTACGGGCCGTAAATTATTTCCAGGATCACAATCCCAAACTGGTTCGTGAGATACAGGAGAAACTTACCGACTACTTCAACACCATTAAGGAATTCAAAGTAAGCGATTACCTGATTGAAAAATCAGAAAAGATTCGGATTGGCAAACTCTTTGGTTATATCCTGTATTTAATCTCGGGACTTCCCATCTACCTGGCCGGATTAATTTTCAACTACCTGCCATTTATCATTCCTTCAAAAATTGCCCAATGGATTTCGAGCGATGAAGAGTACCGGGCTCCGATAATGATGACTGCAGGCATTTTTACATTTCCAATTTATTATACACTGATGTATTGGTTAGGTTGGTCGATTTGGCCCAGTCCGTACCTGATGGCAGGATTAACACTGGTCATGCCTTTAAGTGGATTCTTTGTACTGCAATACTACAAGCGATTGAAAAACTTCCGCAGCACCTATGCCTATTACCGTATCTTCCGAAGAAAGAAAAACATAGTTAACTGGTTTACACAACAGCGTCAGGAAATCATCAACATATTAGAGAATGCGCGACAGCAGTTTGGGTAAATCCTTACAAATTCATTCAAACTGGTAATTTCTTACTGCATGATTCATCATGAATTTATTGCCTGTCTTAATGTTTACACTTCCAACCATGAACTCCAGCAATTGTTATGGATGGAAGTTGAAAATCATTACCAGGAATCTCATCGGCATTATCACACCCTTCACCACCTGAATTCGATCCTTGCTGATCTGTTACATTTTAAAAATTCGATCCGGCACTGGGATGCCCTGATCATGGCTATTGCCTATCATGACCTGGTGTATGATGTTAATGCCTCCGATAATGAAGAGCAAAGTGCAGCGATTGCACGCGATCGGTTAAGATCGGTTTCATTTCCGGAATCGGAGGTCGATTTTTGCTACCGCGGGATCCTGGCAACAAAAAGTCATGCAGCTGAAGACAAAGAAGTCCAGCTGTTTATTGATGCCGACTTATCTATCCTTGGATCTTCACCCGAAAATTATCTCCGCTATTCCAGGCAAATCCGGTTCGAGTATGCCCACTTCCCGGATGATCAATATTATGCGGGCAGGAGAAAAATTCTAAAGGATTTTCTTAACCGGAAAAGCATCTTCCTGACCGATGAATTTTCGAGCCGGTATGAAGAAAAAGCCAGGTTCAATTTGGAACACGAACTGGCTTTACGCCCGTAACTTCTGCCAAAAAGGTGTTTACGGTCTAAACCAAGATGATTTCTATTACCCTGATAAACAGTCATTTAAAATTATTTTTGAAAATTTCATGGAAAATAATGACAGGCCTGTCATTTCTTGCGTATACATTTGTGACAACCTTGTCACATATCCATGCCAACTGAAACTTTTTTGAATCTATCCGAAGAAAAACGGCAGCGCTTCATTGAGGCAGCTCTTAAGGAATTTGCTGACCACAACTACGATACTGCCAGCGTAAACCGGATCATTAAAGAACTGGGTATTGCGCGGGGCAGTGTATACCAATACTTCACCGACAAGCTGGATCTGTGGCTCTACCTGAAGGAATATTCGGAGCAACAAAAGATGAATGTGATCCAATCGGTCGACCGGAAGGCATTTACCAATTTCTGGGATTACTATCGTGCATTATTCACGCAAGGCATTCACTTTGATCTTCAACATCCGTTGTGCAGCCGCTTTCTCTACCGTATCGGGTACAAAGAGTCGAGTAAAGAAGTATCCAACTACCTGGATGGATGGAAAAGTAAAGCCAAGCTGATGTTTACACATTGGGTAGAAGAAGAAAAGGAAGCGGGCACTATTAATCCTTCAATCCCAACCGAACTAGCCGTTCACTTCCTAATCAGCATGAGTACCAGCATAACCGAATTACTTCAAAACAAGTATGAAGTAAACTTTGATGAGAATTTCAAAAATGGAAAACCTCTTATCGCCTCCAACATAACCGAATTTCAACTGGCGGTAAACGAACTGATACAACTATTAGCCAAAGCCTTAACGTAACTACCATGATTGACGTAAAGAACCTTACTTACCAATATCCCGGAACAGAAAAACAGGCGATTCGGGGTATCAGTTTCTCCATATTAAAAGGAGAAATCTTTGGTTTCCTGGGACCGAGTGGTTCCGGAAAAAGTACCACACAGAAAATTCTCTTTAAACTACTAAGCGGTTATGAAGGCCAGGCACAAATTGATAACCGTGAAGTTCGAAATTGGTCAAACGATCTGTACACTAAAATCGGGGTAGGGTTTGAATTGCCCAACCATTACCTTAAGCTAACAGCTCTCGAAAATCTCTCCTTCTTTAAAAATTTTTACCAGCATACGCATAACCCCATGGAGTTGTTAGAACGGGTTGGTCTTAAAGAACATGCTCACCGCAAAGTGGGTGATTTCTCCAAAGGCATGAAGATGCGATTGAACTTTGTTCGTTCATTTCTGCACGATCCGGAGATTCTTTTTCTGGATGAACCTACTTCAGGTTTAGATCCTGTAACTGCTAAAGTAGTTAAAGACATTATTCTTGAATTAAGAACAAAGGGAAAAACCATTTTCATTACCACCCACCAGATGCATGATGCCGAACAATTGTGCGATCGGGTAGCCTTCATTGTGGATGGTGAAATCAAAACCATGGACAGCCCGGAAAACCTGAAAATCAGGCACAGCCACCGGAGCTTAGAAGTATTATTCCGGAACCAGGACGCTAAAGAAGTCTTTAACCTGGATGGATTGGGTCAGAATGAATCATTTCTAAACAAACTCAAACAACATGAAATCGAAACCATTCACTCGCGGGAAGCAACGCTTGATGATATTTTTATCCAGGTAACCGGTAAATCGCTTGACGCATGAACCAGTTGCTCCACCTTCTAAAATTTGATTTTATTCTGTTAAACAAAAATAAAATCATTACGATTTCTATTCTCGTTACCGCCATTTATGTCGGTGTATTTAAAGGCCTCTCCTATCTGGGTAATATGGAAAAGTTGTTGATACTGGTCATCTTCAATGATCCCGCTCTGCTCGGATTTCTATTCGTAGGCGTATTGGTACTTTTCGAAAAAAATGAAAACACACTGGATGCATTAGCCGTAACGCCCATCAAAATCAGTAACTACATACTATCCAAATCGATCAGCCTTACTT
>JALOMY010000343.1 GCA_025455225.1 Cyclobacteriaceae bacterium
TCAAAAGTGACTAAATCATAGAAAATTATTACACGGTCATCTTCAACACGAGTGCGGATATTTTCGAAGGTCTGTGCGGTTGCATTAAAATAAAAGACAATTCCCGCCACGAAAGCCCAGAATCTCACTATAGACATGGAGTAGTGGTTAAATAATAATGGAGGCTAAAAGTACTAAGTCGGGTACTTTATTACAATGATGTTAACCATGTAACCCGATGTGGGTTCGCGTATAGAAACCCACCTACAGAATTAATTGTTTACACCTGTTAACGAAGCAAACTTTTACTAAGTACATCCATTGAATTGTAAATCAGTTCGGTATCGATTGCCTGATCATGTTCAGAACGGCTGCAGCGGTGTACCTGATGTTCAGTAAACGGTCGCTAGTCAGTTGTAATTTTTTTGTTAAAGTTTGATCGTTATCAGCATAGGCAATCCAGATCGTTCCTACAGGTTTGTCGGGTGTTCCACCATCAGGTCCGGCAATTCCACTGGTTGCTATTCCAATATCGGATCCAAACTTCAACTTAACAGCATTCGCCATTTCAAAAACGGTCTCTTCACTTACGGCCCCGAATCTTTCGAGGGTCTCCGCTTTTACTCCTAATCGGGAAATCTTCACCTCATTGGAATAGGCAACCATACTACCCTTAAAATAATCGGAACTTCCTGGTATCGTGGTAATTAGATGGGAGACATAACCACCCGTACAGCTTTCAGCAATGGAAAGGGTTAGTTTCTTGTCTCGTAACAGACGGCCAATTACCCGTTCAATCGGATCATCCCCATATCCATAAATAAAGGATTCAATGAAGGGCTTAACCTGGTCTGTCAGCGCATCGGCCTCTCGTTGTAAATCGGCAAGCGAATCCCCCATTCCGGTGAGCCTTAGTTTTACTTCCCCCAAACTGGGGAGGTAAGCCAGTTTGAAGTGGGGCGGTAATGATTGTTCCCACTCAGTTATAGTTTCCGCCAGGAATGACTCACCGATGCCAATGGTTCGTATGATTTTATGATGGATTACCGGAAGAGTATATTTTTTTTGTAGCCTCGGAATGACCTGTTCGATAATCATCCGTTTCATTTCATGGGGTACACCCGGCATGGACATAAAAACCTTGTCGCCCTTATCGAACCACATGCCGGGCGCTGTGCCGATGGGATTGGTTATTTTGATGCAGGCCGTAGGTAATGCTGCTTGTTGGCGGTTGCGTTCTGTCAGTTCGCGGCCGCGTCTTTTAAAGAATTCAGTTACTTCAGCCAGGGCTTCTTCGTTAATGGCTAATCCGCAATTAAAGTATTTCGCCAGGCAGGGTTTGGTTAAATCATCGCTGGTAGGGCCCAGGCCACCGGTAATCAGAATAACATCGGCCCTTTGTTCAGCTTCTGAAAAGGCGGTGAGCATTTCCGATTCCACATCGCCAACTGTGGTCCTGCGGATTACATTAATACCAATCTTATCCATTTCACCACTGATCCAATGCGAATTGGTATCAAGCGTTTGACCGTATAGGAGTTCATCGCCTATGGCGAGGATTTCAGCCAATATTTTTTTCATGTAACTGCAAAAGCCAGACTATGCTATGCAAATGTAAACGGTAGGCGGACGAAAGCAATTCTGGTTCGTGTGATTGATTCCCATGTTCAAATGGGTAATCCTTGCTAACCTCGTTTATTCCCCGGCAGATAACGGTTTATTCGTTTCCGGTAATAGTCGGGCAAGGATTTGTTCTCTTTATATAAGGCCAGGAGTTTATTGAATTTTTTTATGGTGTATGGATTTAATTCTAAACTGGATATGCCGAAGCTGGCCACTGCGTATACAACACCCACTGTTCCGCCCAGCAAGAAGATCATGCCAACATAATTTTCCGGATTATAGGAAGCGGTTGATGAACTGTTCAGATCACTTTGCACCATCAATCCACCGGCCACAAACGAGGCTGCAGAAATGCCTCCGATAATTGCACTATTTTTCCTGGATTTTTGAACCCGATTTCGTTTCTCTGCAAACAAGATAGCCAATGCCCGTGTCGTATCATCGTAAGCGGCCAGCATGATTTGCTCGGTTTTATTCAGGCGAACCGGTTTCTCAGGTTGCTGTGCCGGTGCAAGCAGCGGTAGTACAATAAGCAGAAAAATCAGTCTGAACATTATTCTGTTTAATTCGTTAATGCGTATCAATTATGATTAAAACCGGCAGCGCACGCCCAGCATGAGTTGGGTAAGGCCTTCCACATAATCGCCCAACGGGTCTTCTTCAATATAGGGTCCGAATCCTTTTAACTCTATTGCCAGGTTATTGATCTTTTTTTGTTCGTTTAATGGAAACCTGTACCCCATTGCAAAAACACCCAGCCAGTAGTTGTTGCGTTCCACCATGATTTCTTCCGGTGTTTGTTTTCGGTATTGCCAGGCCGGACCGATACCGAAATAGAATCCTTTGTCAGGCTTAAAAACATTTTGAAATTGAAAGGTGAATAGAGCATCGAATGTGTGGGTCATAAACGTTTCCGGGCCGGAGATTCTGGAATAATAAAAGGTGTACTGGGTGCTTACCATCAAATTTTTACTCAGCTCATAACCGACACCTAGTGTGAGTGCCGGGCCGATAAAAACTCCTTCCGCATCGGTGCCAACCGAGAGGCCGGTATTAAAAGACAATTGGGAAGACTGCGAAAATAAAGACGTTGACAATAGGAAGAAAAAACAACCTGGCAATGAAGAATGGCGCATGGAAAGTAAATTTATCATGTGCATTATTAGTTGGTTATTGCATGGTTCTATACGGGTATTCTTAAAATTATTATACAATAAATCCAATGAGCCATTGTTTATTCTGATTAATCTAACATTGCTACAATTTAAAGACTGTTTTTCGTGCCCGTGTGAATTAAATAATACATTAATTGCATAAATTTTAGATGAATACAATCCAAAAAATGAGTCGGTTACTGTTTCTGCTTTCGGTATTCCTTGTTTCGTGCACCAGTACTCAAATCAACCAGGCGCTTGG
>JALOMY010000092.1 GCA_025455225.1 Cyclobacteriaceae bacterium
TCCTCCACCTTCAATTTACCTTCATCCTTTTTGGGTATTTCAGCCTGCGGTATTTCTCCCTGGTTATCCAGAATGGCATAAACTACATTGGGTGTTGACCAGCAGACATCCAATCCGATCCTGCCAACTTGTTTTCCCTGGGGAAATCCTGCAATTGATTTGTACCAGGTCTCGCCACCATCATCGGATTTGTAAATCGAAGATCCTTCGCCTCCTTCTTTAAAATCCCAGGCTTTACGAGAGCGATCCCATGAAGAGGCCAGCAATTGATTTGGATTTTTCGGATTGACCACCAAATCGATAATGCCAGTACTGTCGTTAACAAATAACGTTTTCTTCCAGGTTTTTCCACCATCGGTAGTTTTATAAACACCTCGTTCCGGATTCTTCGTGTATAATGCTCCGATGGCCGCTACCCAAACGGTGTTATTGTCTTGTGGATGAATAATCACCCGGCTGATATGATGCGTGCCGATCAAACCAATAGGTTGCCAGGTCTTTCCACCGTCCGTACTTTTATACATGCCGCTTCCTGCATAGCTTGAACGGCTGCTGTTCTTTTCACCGGTGCCCACGTACAGTATTTTCGGATCGGTTTGGGAAAGTGCAAAATCGCCAATACCGATGGCGTCCATAGTATCGAAAACGGGATCGAACGTGATGCCGTTATTCACGGTTTTGAATATTCCGCCTGAAGCAAAGCCCAGGTAGTATTCCTTGGTATCGTTCAGATTCACCTCAATATCCACGATACGGCCGCCCTGAATGGTGGGGCCGATATTCCGAACCGGGAAATTTTTCAAGATCGAATTCTCAGCCAATGACTGACGCAGCTTATACGATTGTTGAATTTCTGCCTCAGAAGAAGGCTGTGCAAAACCTGATCCTGCCAGGCTCAGCATCAGAACCGCCAAAAGAATTTGTTTCATTTGAATTTCATATTTGACCTTTAAAATAGGGATTTATTAATATTGACCGATGGTTATTTTGAGAAGATGTTATTTTAAAGCTTTATTATTCCTCTGATGCAAAACGATCCGGAATTAAGTGGAAAATACCTGGGGACTATTTCCCGTGATTTTGTTAAGGTAGCCGACACAATTAAAGAGGCGTCCTACCAGATCCGGAAACGGGGCTTTTCAGAATATCCCATCTTCCCGATTTGCAAAGAAGAACAACCAATCGGCCAGCTTTTGATCAATCAGCACCTGGCCGAATTAGAATGGAATTATTACGCTTCTTTTCTGGATGAATTCATTCAACGAGGATTGATTGACGATGCTAAAAAAGATGCCTTTATTGCAGCCTATAAAGACCCGGATGAGTTTTGTTGTTTATTTGTTGTCGATAAAACCTTTACCAATTTCGTATTTATTCCTTACCCGGAGGATTAAATGATTGTGCGCAGAACATTATCCGTATTATTTACCTTCCTCTCAATATGGATGGTTCCAGCCCAGGAATTACCTGAGAATATTTCTTTTGAACACCTCTCCATTCCGGGAGCAATTCGCTCTGCCGATATAAACGATGTGATTCAGGATCCGGAAGGTGTAATCTGGATTGCCAGTGACGGATTGTACCGGTACGATGGCCATAACTTTAACCGATACGAAAATTTACCCGATGGCAATTCCATCGGAGGTAAAGAAATCAACAGCCTTTTTTACGACCGGGTTGGTAAGCGATTGCTTATTGCTACTCGTAATTACGGAATCGTTGAATACAGTTATCAGAATAATGCATTACGACAACTTCCGTCCGTTCAAGGTACGCCTGTTGTTAACTTCATCGAACAAACCAGCGATGGAAGAATCTGGGCATCAACTTTCGTTAATAATTTAATCTACATCGATAACGACACGTTAAAACCCTTTACCCAACAAAAGTTCAGCGGTTCAAGTACAATAGCCTTACTGGCCATGCAAGAGCAGCTTTTTGTAGGCGATGCAGCAAGGATCTATATTATAGCCAACAACCAGCTTGCTGATTCTATTTATCTGAAATGGCCGGGGTATCAGTTCAATTCCTTTGCCCGGGTTTCAGCCCTGGCCCATGACCGAAAGGGTAAGCTATACATCGGCACCGAGAAACAAGGTGTTCTTATTTATGACCTCGTTCAAAAAAAATTCACAAAATTCTTTTCACCGGAAGTAAGTCCCTTCTACAACCGGATTAACCGAATCTTTGTTGATCAGAAAGGATTGGTGTGGATCCTGACCAAGTCGGGAGGATTGGTGGTTTACAGCCCGGAGAAGGATTCCTTTATTAATCTCATCAAGAATCCATTCTTTCCCAACTCCATCAGTGGCGATAACTGTACATCCATTATTGAAGATCAAACCGGTATCATTTGGTTGGGAGCCACCGGTAATCTGAACACATACGATCCTAATAAAATCCAGTTCACTCACATCACGCACAACCCTCTCAGTGAAAATTCACTGAGTGACAAAATGGTTCGCGGAATAGTTGAATCCTCAGATGGAAAAATTCTAATAGGTACCGATGGCGGTTATATCAATTTTATCGATCCCAGGACACATATTATTGAAAAAATAAAAATCGATGTTCCGGAATCGGATGACGTTTTCGTTGCCATGTATTTCCATAATCTTGATGACGGAACATTATTAATCGGTACAAATCGCGGACTATTACAAATGAATCCAAAGAAACGGTCGTTTGAATTCTATAAACCTTTGTACCCGGTAATCAAAAATACGCAGGTCCGTCAAATCCTTCAGTCGAAAAACAAGCTTTTCCTCATCGCTACCGGAAAATTAATTCGCTATGATTTGCAAACCCGGAAGATTGACATTTTTCCAGATTTTTCACAACCCCAGGATAAGGGCGTATTAAATCCAACAGTAATTCAATTTGATCATCATGGACGATTATGGATGGGTGTGTACAACGGAGTTTCCCGGATGAATGATGACGATACATTCTCTTACTTTCCTTTTAATGATCAGATTAAAAGGCCCGAAGGTTCCTACCTGATGGTGCTTTCCATGGAAGAAATCAACGGTAAGTTTTGGCTTGGCACCTTCAATGCCGGTTTATGGCAAATGGAAATTCCGAAGGGAAATGAAACTCCGGCATTAATCAAAGTAACCGAGCCTGAGTTTCTTAGCTATGCAACCATTTACGGAACACTTGAAGATGAAAAAGGTGATGTCTGGATTAGCACCAACGAGGGCCTGGCCAAATTCGAAACTGATCGAAACCGGTTAACCCGGTTTTCATTAAGTGAAGGTTTGCAGGAAGAAGAGTTTAACCGGCTGGCGTATTGTAAAACCCGGCAAGGATTACTGGTTTTTGGTGGAATTAATGGTATAAATATTTTTAATCCAAGCGATATCACCATTACCACAACACCTACACAGGCTTACCTGATCAGCCTTTCAAGTAACGGAAACCCGAATGAACATTATTACCAGGACTTACGCAATCAGTCATCAGTTACGCTCGCATACAGACAAAATTCATTTACCCTGCAATTTAATGTTCCAAACTATCAACAGCCAGCGCGTTTCTCCGTGGAAACCCTGCTGGAAAATCACGAAAACCAGTGGAGTTCAGTTAGTGGAAACCGGGTATCGTACAGCAACCTGAAACCGGGTAATTACATTTTCCAGGTGAAAGTGAAAGATCGTGATGGCACCGAACGGATCAGTTCTTTATCCATAGGGGTCGATTATCCCTTCTGGTTACAGTGGTGGTTTATTCTAATATCAGTTGCTTTCCTGGGCGTGACAAAGTACGGCTCGAAAAAATATTAAAGGAACGAACCCGGGAAATTGAGGAATCTCGTGCTGAATTGGCGGATCTGAACCAGAAGAAGGACTTAATTTTCTCTATTCTCTCTCATGATTTGCGTGGACCGTTAACCACGCTGAAAGGATTTCTATCGCTGTTGATCGATAATACCGATGCTCTCCCCAAGGAAGATATTCGCAAACACGCCAACAACATCCGTAACTCCCTGAACAGCTCAATAGATCTTCTCGATAACACCCTGTACTGGTCGTTGAGCCAGACAGGTAATATCAGCTTTACACCCACTGATTTTTCGCTTAACAATGTACTTGTAAAAATCCACCAGTTATACCAACTCACGGCCGAACAGAAAAAAATTGATCTCCAACTGGAGGTAAAAGATCCCATCCACGTTTATGGTGATGAAAATATGATTTACGTGGTTTTCCGTAATCTGGTGTCAAATGCATTGAAGTTTACCAAAGAAGGAAAACGCGTGGATATTCTTGCCTACCAGGAGAATGGCTCTGTGCATATTACCATTAAAGACGAAGGCATCGGAATGAGTGCCGATGACTTACTGAAACTTATGGCTGATGATCAGCCCGTGGTGAAAACAGGAACCGCCCTGGAAAAGGGAACCGGTCTTGGCCTGGTGCTGTGCAAGAACTTTATCCGGTTGAATAAAGGTGACTTTCATATCAAAAGCGAAGAAAAAATTGGAACGGAATTTACCGTTACCTTGCCGCGTTCAAACCAAAATCAAGTCCGGAAATGATTCCAGCCCTGCGCCTGGAGACGAACGGGTGTTCCCTGTTTTGATACCAGGAAATGTTCACCCGGCTTTTCCAGTACATAACCAATCATATGGATATCCGGGTGATTCTTGATCTTTTCAAAATCTTCCTGGCGTATCGTAAATAGAAGTTCGTAATCTTCGCCCCCGTTTAAGGCACACGTTACCGGGTCTATCTTGAATTCCAGTGCACTGGTTTCGTATGCCGCCTGATCGATCGGAATCTTATCTTCAAAAATCCTCGAACCTATTTTCGATTGCTCACCGATATGAAACAAATCAGAAGCCAGTCCGTCTGAAACGTCAATCATCGAGGTTGGTAAAATACCCAACTCATCCAGTTCATAAACAATATCGGTGCGGGCAATGGGTTTCAGTTGGCGCCCAACGAGGTATTCGTACTTTTCCAGCGAAGGCTGCATTTTAGGATTGGACAGATAAACTTGTTTCTCACGCTCCAGTATCTGTAAACCAATATAAGATGCCCCAAGATCTCCGGTTACACAAATAATATCATTAGGCTTTGCGCCACTGCGATAGACTATTTTATTTTTAGGAACCCTTCCAATAACAGTTACGGAGATTACAAGACCGGAATGAGAAGCGCTGGTATCTCCGCCCACCAGGTCAACTTTATACTGCTCGCATGCAGCATTAATTCCTTCATACAAGGCATCAACAGCCTCAACGGAAAAGCGGTTGCTTAATGCCAGGCTTATAACAACCTGTTCTGCGCGACCATTCATAGCGGCAATATCCGACACATTAACCGATACCGCCTTATGGCCGAGATGCTGAAGCGGTGTAAAGGCCAGATCGAAATGAATACCTTCTGCAAGCAGATCAGTGGAAACCAGCACATAATCATAACCTGCATCGATCACGGCCGCATCATCACCGATGCCTTTAATGGTTGACTTGTTTTTGAGTTGAATGTTTGAATTGATCCTATTGATCAGTCCAAATTCACCGAGTTCACTGATTTCAGTTCGCTTCTCCGTCATAATTGTATCACCAATTGGTTGATGTGCGCAAAAGTAAGGTTATTCATGAATAAACCGCTTACCCGATCACTGTGCCATCGTAACGATCATTTACAGGGGCTTGCGTTCCTGGCATAATTCAACCAATACCCCTTGTGTTGATTTCGGGTGCAAAAAACAAATTGACTTATTATCAGCCCCGTTCTTCGGAGCCGGATTGATAAACTGAAAACCTTTGCTCTGAAACTGGTCAATACTGCCCGGCAAATCGGTTACTTCAAAAGCCAGATGATGGATCCCTTCTCCCCGCTTCTCAATAAACTTAGCAATGGGGGAATCGGGTTTCGTGGCTTCCAGCAATTCAATCTTTACATCCCCGATTCTGAAAAATGAGGTGCGCACGCCTTCCGACTCTACCTCTTCAATTTTATAATGCTCACTGCCCAGCAGCCGGGCAAACAAATCGTTGGCTTCGGCCAGATTTTTCACAGCAATGCCAATATGTTCGAGTTTTTGCATAATTGTTAACTTTGCTTCAAAATGGTAAACTTTTAAACCTTTTTAAAAGTTTTAACACATAATTCATAATCCATGATTGAAACAACCAGTGAAATGCATGTAGAGGCAGCCCGCATTCAGGAAGAGATTAAATCGCACCTGGGCTTGCGGCCGGCTGACCTTGTTTTTGAATACAGCTCATTGGATGGAAAAGTGAAGCTGGACCTGATCACCATTAACCCCCGGCATAACCAATCCTTTTTATTTCATTCTGAAACCGGGGTCGACAAACTCGATGCCCTTCGAAAAATGTTGATTTATGTTCAGAACTATAAAGAAAAAGAGAACAGCTATACCATTCAGTGGGTGGCCAAAGGAGATAAAGAGCTCCATACTTCGTATTTCCGGGCAGCCAATGTGATGGATGCCCTTCAAAAATTATATTACGGGCGTGATATGAACACACTCACGGTTTTTAGTGTTGTATTGAATCCAGTGTCTTAATTGAGTATTTGTATGATTAGCGTAACGGATAAAGCAAAAGAAAAAATCATTGAACTTCGTAAACACGAAGGTAAAACAGCCGATCCGAACATTCGGGTATCGGTTAAAGGGGGCGGGTGTTCCGGTTTAATGTACGATCTCGCTTTTGATGAAAGCATTAACCCGGCCGACCAGGTATTTGAAGATAAAGGAATCAAGATTCTGGTTGATAAAAAAAGCCTGCTCTACCTGCTGGGCACCACACTCGATTTCTCAGACGGGCTGAACGGTAAAGGATTTCAGTTCATCAATCCGAATGCATCAAGAACCTGCGGTTGCGGAGAGAGTTTTTCGGTCTAAATTATCCGGCTATCCGCGTTGTTCGGTTTGTTTCGATCTTCCTGTTCATTACACTATCCTTTTGTGTACAGGCTCAACGTACCTATACCTCTCTGGGGCAGGCGTGGTTCCGGTATTACAATCAATTGTATTTCAATAAAGCAGTTGCTTTACATACCGAGATAGACGAACGAATCAATTTTGAGGCGCCTCATCAATCGCAGTTTTTTATTCATCTGCATTTGCATTACCGACTCAAGCCCTGGTTAGAT
This sequence comes from Cyclobacteriaceae bacterium, assembly GCA_025455225.1. Classification (GTDB taxonomy): domain Bacteria; phylum Bacteroidota; class Bacteroidia; order Cytophagales; family Cyclobacteriaceae; genus UBA2336. The sequence goes on from JALOMY010000092.1 coordinate 7,134, forward strand.
GTTGCAGCCGGCCAGAATTTTAATCTCACCAATTCATTGGAAAATCCGGACTTGGTTGTGCCGGAAATACGACCCTGGCAGGAAGTAAACTTTCTTACCAATACTTCGAAAAAAATAAACATTCAATTCAGATACCGGCTGGATGAGCGGTTCATCCATAAAAACGACCGCATTGAACTTCAGGATGGATATCATTTCAATCTGATACACCGCTTCAGAATTCAGTTTGGAACTGTATTGGTTAAGAAGAACAACGAATGGAAATTAGCAATGCGGTTATCTGACGAATTGATGATAAATACCGGTAATGTACCACGGGCTTTTGATCAAAATCGATTGTATTGTGGGTTGGAATTAAAGTTAAATGATCATTGGTCGATTGAAAGCGGATATCTGAATATTATACAACCAAGAACTGATGCTGAATATTTTGTTCGAAATGTTATTCGCACCACGTTGCATCACCGTATTGGGCTTTATTAATCCGGGATAAACGCAATACATTTTAATTCTATGGCAATGGGTGTTGGCAACGCATTTACCTCAACCGTTGTCCGGCAAGGCTGGTTAGACTTAAAATATTCAGCATAGATTTTATTGAAGACCGGAAAATCCTTCTTCATATTGGTAAGAAATACCGTTACATCAACCAGATCTTCCCACCTCGAACCGGAAGCTTCCAGGATAAGTCTAACATTTTCGAAAACGGAATGGCACTGCAGTTCGATGTTATAGTCGATCACATTTCCCTGGCTATCAAGCGTTACACCGGGAATTTCTTTCGAGCCACGCTTTCTCGGACCAACACCGGAAAGAAATAACAGATTTCCAACTCTGCGTGCATGCGGGTAAAGGCCAACGGGTTCGGGTGCCTGATTTGAATGTATAGCTTCCATCTATCCAAGTTTAAATATGATCGGAACAATAAAACGCTGGCGTATGAGTTGCCCGCGCATACGTCCGGGATTCCAGTTGGGAGCTTTTTTCACAACTTCGAGTGCCTCTTCATCGCATCCTCCGCCTATACGCTGAATCAACTTATGCTGACTCCTTGAACCGTCTTTTTCAACTACAAATTCGATATAAACTTTACCTTCGATCCCTTTTCGCCTGGCAGGTGCCGGATATCTTAGGTTTTTGGAAACGAATTGGTAAAATGTTATCATCCCTCCCGGAGGTATCGCTGTGTCCTTAATTTTCTGATAGAAATAACGATTGGAAAGTGAATCGTAACTGATTCCGGATTGTAATGCGCCTTCCTTATAAGTTTCTTCAAAAGACAATCGGCCATCCTTATGAAAACCCTTCCAGGTGCCGTCCGGCCGGCCATTTACTACCTTACCTACCTGGTAGTCGGCACCTTCATAATATTCACTTAAATAACAAGTGCATTGTCCATTACCATTCTCAACCTGAACAATGCCCAGCGAATCCCAATAAAACAGGATTCGGGAAGAATCCGACCGGTCGAAGGTTGTTGCCATCTCGTAGAGTTCTACACTCTTGCTTTTACCGTTGGGATAATACTGTTCAATTTTTTCAGGACTGCCTTGCCTGAAATTACCGGTAAGTATAAGATTTCCTTGTTTATCAAATCTTTTAATCATTCCATGACGAAGCGTACTTTTTTCTACAGGTTCAATAGAACGAAGCGATTTTGTTTCGCAATAATAAGATCGTAAGGTATCAACTGCAGATCGGTCGGTATTTGTATACAGTATCTCATAATAATGACATCCAATTGAATCAGGCAATTCATTATCACGAATTCCGTAAAATCGTTTATCGTTCGCCTGTGTGAAAGCCTGGCTGATGACCAGCATCAGACCAAAACACAATGAGTATTTTACCACTGTAATTTGTAACATCCATTATCTATTAAAATCCAAAAACCAAACTCGACCAATAGCTTTGCCAATCCGCACCGGCTTCTTTCGATGGAATCATCTTGACACAACTGATCATCCATGAACCTGTATTTCCCATCCGCGTGGTAATTCTTCCATCTTTCTGGGTATAGATGTTCTGTAAGATGGTATTGTTATTCTTTCGATTCCAAACTTTAACCAGTGTAAAGGGCAATGGCTTACCCTCATAGAGTACCTGGAAGGAGATCTCATCTCCCTGCTTTATGGCATACGGGTTTTGGACAGGAATGATTTCAAGAGGTAATCCTGCTTTCCTCAAATGCGAGTCATCCGTGGAATCTCCCGCCTGGATCATCACTTTCGCACACCGGGCGTAAAACTCTTTAGCCGGTTTATTCAGGGTATTGGTTTTTTGCCGGTGTGCATGTACTTCGTCCAAACCATCCTCCTTCAGGTAAGCGTTAAATTCTTCTGCCTGAAGTTCTATAAAGGCATTATTACTTTGCATAGCAAATACATGCGTTCCTTCGTTAGTGAGTTTCACATCTAAGACCTGGCTATTTTCAGCAGGTACTTGCCCCAGCAAACTTACGGTTTGATGATGGGAGATATGATCCATTCGTATTAATCGGTGACGCTTTAAATCCCAAGGTTCACCAACAAAGTTCTCACCCACCCTGAAACGGATTGATGCTGTTTCTCCAACGCTGTATTGAAATCGCCCGGGTTGTAACCAGAATTCGTGGGCCTGGATTATCGGAACCACAAGCAACAACCCTATGATGGCACAGAATCGCTTCATTACTTCATCATGTTTATTAAGAATGAAAATTGATTTTTTTATCGCATCATTTACTATGCATCAGGTCTTCGATTTCTTCTGCTTCAATAGGGATATTCTTCATTAAATCATGTATACCTGTCTTGGTGATTACCACATTATTTTCAAGACGGATTCCCAGACCCTCTTCTTTAATATAAATTCCGGGCTCAACCGTCCACACCATTCCCTCCTTCATTTTATCGAACATATTTCCGGTATCGTGAACATCAAGACCCAGATGATGGCCGGTACCATGCATGAAATAGTTCATGAACAAAGGCTTATCCGGGTTCTGATTTTTCAAATCTTTCTTGTCGATCAGCTTTAGTTTAACCAGTTCGCTCTCCATAATTTTTTGAACTTCCTTATGGTAGTCGAAGTAAACAGTGCCGGGCCTGAGCAGTTTATACGCTTCCCGTTTAACACGAAGCACGGAATTATAAACTTCCTTTTGCCGCTTGGTAAAACGGCCGTTAACCGGTATGCACCGGGTCATATCCGCATTGTAGTTGGAATATTCAGCACCGACATCGAGCAACAATACATCACCCGACTTACAAACCTGGCTATTCTCAATATAATGAAGTACACAGGCATTAGGGCCTGATGCAATGATGGGTTCATAGGCAAATCCGCGGGAACCCTGCCGGATGAATTCATGAATAAACTCGGCTTCAATCTCGTATTCCTTAACGCCTGGTTTTACAAATTTCAACACCCTGCGAAACGCCTGCTCCGTTATATCGCAGGCTTTCTGCATAGTTTCGATTTCGTGCTTCGATTTTACAGACCGCAACTTCGACATTACCGGAGCAATGCGGTGATACGTATGAAGCGGGTAATTCGATTTACACCACTCAATAAAGCGCGCATCGCGGGTTTCAACTTTCACATCTGCCCGGTAATGCTCATTGGTGTTCAGGTAAACATGCTCAACACCGCCCATCACCATCATGGTATGGAATATCCGTTGAAAATCGGATGTCCAAACAATGGTTTCGATACCCGATAACGCTCTTGCTTCTGCTTTGGTAAGCTTATGCCCTTCCCAGGTGGCGATCATTTCGTTGGTTTCCCTCAGGAACAATACTTCCCGAAATTTTTTATCGGGATAGTCGGGGCAAATCACCAGAATGGTTTCTTCCTGGTCGGCACCCGACAAATAGAAGAGGTCGTTATTCTGTCTGAACTTCATTGTGCCATCGGCATTGGTCGGCATAATGTCATTGGCATTGAATACAACCAAGGAATTCGGTTTGAGTTCTTTCACCAATCTTTTCCGGTTCGAAATAAACAGCTCTTTATTAATCCTGGAGTAGCGCATAACATTCAGATTGAAACATTTCAAAAGTAAAAAAACCTGCCGCATTGAGGCAGGTTTTGAAGTAAATTATTCGGTCTGAGGTACAAGCCGCATTCAGGCTTCAGAAGGTTCATCGGTGTCAACATAATTAATCAGGACGAACGTGACGAGCAATCCGGAGAAAACACCTTCAAGCGCAACAATAAAGGAGGCCATATAAGGATTCAGAAAACGTCCCATCGGTTCATTATCGATAATGTACTGCATAAAAGCAGTATCAATAAATTCCATGTAAATGAATAAGAATGCGGCAAAAATGATTGCCCCAATAGCAGCTGTTCCGACCCCTGTAACCAGGGCACGAAAATAATTAAGGTGATCTTCGTGCGTTCGCTTGAACGTGCGCAAAGCCATGTAAACACCGGCAACCTGAATAACCAGGTTAAGCAGGCGCAATTCAACAATGTTCAATAGACCGGCAAACTTCATGATGAGAAAATAAACGATTAATCCTCCGGCAATTTTTAATCCATAATTGACGTGGACCTGGTTGGGATTGGTGAAAACATTCATGGGAGCGCGGGTTTGGTTTACCTAATTATCAAATTTTATAAGAGATAAACAAGGTGCATGGCTAAATAATATTGTGTAACTTCCATTATTAAACCCCATGTTATGATCAAAAAAATCGCAATCGGTCTGATTGGCCTGATCGTTATTTTATTGCTTATCGGATTCGCTCTTCCGGGCACTTACGATCTCACCAAAAGCGTATGGATTAATGCGTCCTCTGAAAGCATTGCCGAAGAAATCGATAACCTTGAACGATGGCCTGCCTGGTCATATTGGAATACCCTTGATCCATCCATGGAAACAACGTATGGAGACAAAAAATCCGGACAAGGCGCCAGCTATTCCTGGAAAGGAAACAGCAAGGTGGGAGAAGGAAAACTGGTGATTACAGAAAGTTCGCCCACAAAAATATCAGCTGACCTTTTCTTTATGCAGGATGACAATCCTTCCAAGGCCGATTATCTGCTGGAAACTTCCGGGGACAGTACAAAGTTAACGATAAGCTTTCATACGGAATTCGGAATGAATCCGATTATGCGGTGGATGGGACTATTGATGTTTCCTTCAGAGATGAATAAAGCCTTTGATTTCAACCTTGCTCATTTGAAAGAGCTAGCGGAAGCTAAACCCAAATTTTCGGTTTCCATTAACGAAGTAGCAACGCAGGTGCTTTATTACATCGGCATCAACACCACCATGAGTTTTGAAAACCAGGATGCCGTTAATAAACAAATGGAAAAATCATTCGATGAACTATACTCCGTTTGCGGGAAAGCCAAAGTGGATATAACCGGCCCTCCCTTTTGTTTGTATACCCGGTGGGATGAACAAAAAAAAGAGATGGATATGATTTGCGCAGTGCCCGTACCGGCTGATGCCAAACTTCCAGATAACTATCCAATTCGTAAAAATGAAGCAGGTTTTGCAATAAAAGCAACCCATCACGGAAGTTATAACACCATGCAAACTACCCATGAAGACCTGGCGCGCTATGTTCAATACAAGAAATTGCAGGAAGAAGGGCCTGTTATGGAAGTTTACATTACCGATCCTACGCAGGAACCCGATACCTCAAAATGGATCACTGAAATTTACTATCCCATAG
>JALOMY010000344.1 GCA_025455225.1 Cyclobacteriaceae bacterium
GAAGAAACCCTGAAGGCCGGTTACCGCACCATCGACATAGCCGATGCCTCAACTTCCAGGGAAAAAATTGTAAACACCAGTGATATGGGCAACCAGGTTGTTGAACAACTCTCAAAAGTAGTAAAGAGTCAATTAGCAGTCAGTAATTAAATAATTCAATAACGAATCAAGCAGTCAGATTATGAATAACAAAGTCCAAATTTTTGACACCACCTTACGCGATGGCGAACAAGTTCCGGGTTGTCAATTATCAACCGAAGAAAAGATTACCATTGCCCGTGAGCTGGAAGCACTCGGGGTAGATGTAATAGAAGCCGGCTTTCCCATCTCCAGCCCGGGCGATTTTCTTTCGGTAATTGGAATTTCAAGAGCCGTTAAAGAGCCGGTTGTTTGCGGACTTACCCGAGCCAAACAGGAAGATATTGATGTGGCGGCAGAAGCACTACGTTATGCCAAACGCGGACGAATTCATACCGGCATTGGCTCCAGTGATGTACACATCATGCATAAATTCAAAAGCACGCGTGAACAGGTATTGGAACAAGGCGTATGGGCTGTTAAGTATGCAAAGTCGAAAGGTTATGAAGTAGAATTTTATGCCGAAGATGCCGGCCGGGCCGATTTGGCCTTCCTTGCACAAATGATTGAAGCGGCTATTGCGGCCGGTGCCGATGTGGTAAACATTCCGGATACTACCGGTTACTGTCTTCCGCATTTATACGGCAAACGCATTCAATACTTATTTGATCATGTAAGCAATATTGACCAGGCGATTGTATCCGTTCATTGTCATAACGACCTGGGAATGGCCACTGCCAATACCATCTCCGGATTGATTCACGGTGCACGCCAGGCGGAGGTAACGATTAATGGCATTGGAGAACGCGCAGGAAATACATCACTTGAAGAAGTTGCCATGACCTTAAAAACTCATCACGACTTAGGACTTACCACCAACATCAAATCGGAAAAGCTTTATGGCATCAGCAAACTGGTAAGTAAAATGATGCGAATGCCCGTTCAGCCTAACAAAGCCATTGTTGGTGCAAATGCTTTTGCGCATTCCTCCGGCATCCACCAGGATGGCTTCTTAAAACATGCTGAAAACTATGAAATCATCAACCCGGCAGATGTTGGAGTACCCTGCTCATCCATTGTTCTTACGGCCCGCAGCGGACGAGCTGCACTAAAACATCGTCTGGAAGTATTGGGTTATAAAGTGGAAGGCTCTGAACTGGACACCGTTTATGAAAACTTCCTGATACTGGCCGATGAGAAAAAGCAAGTGAATGATCAGGACCTGGAAATACTGGCCACCAACATTCCTGTGCTGGCACGATAGATTACTTCGAAGGGAAGACCTTTTGCCGTAAGGTTTCCGGCATTGGGGCAAGCTTGCGTATACTGTAGTCAAAGCAAACTATACCGGTTTTGCCACGCGCAATTTCTTTACCGGATCCTGTGCTGGTAATCTTGTACAATAAATCAAATCCGAATTTGTGGCTGTTTGCGGCAGCCAGTTCAATGCGAAGAATATCACCAAAGAAAGCTTCTGCTTTATACACCAGGGCGGCATCGGCAACTACCTGGCCGATGGATCCGTCAATCTGCACTTCACTGACAAAACCCAGTTGCTTATAAAACAAAGCGCGAGCTTCCTGCATAAGGGTAAGTATGGAATCATTTCCTAAATGGTTTCCATAATTCAAATCCGAAACACGCACAGGTAAATCTGTAGAGAAAATGAATTTTTCAGGTAAGTCGATGTGTATTCTTGCCATATCTACAATAAAATTAATTGCTCCAGGACCGCATGGCCCCGCATACTCATCCGGCACTGCGCCTAATCCCTGCCTGTACTGTCGATTCGGAAGGCAGGCGCACTTGCTTCAACCAGACCAAAGATCGGACGAGGTGCTGTCTGAATATGCTGAAAAATTTAGTCTTGTTTCTCTTTACTTCCGGCATATAATTCGTACTCCAGCAACCGGCAATCGAGTTTGGCATTGTAGAATTCTATTCTTCGTTTGGCTTTAAGGCCGATTTTCTTGGCCAGCTCAAGATTGCCGGTAAAAATATAACCTGTATATCCCTGGCATTTTTGCTTCATGAAATCCCCGATTTGTTTGTAGGTGGTTTCCAGTTCCGTTAATTCACCCATTCGTTCACCGTACTCCGGATTAAAATAGATCACGCCTTGCCCGGCAGGTATTTCTGTTGTAGCAAAATCACCTACAAAGAACCGGATCAGTTCTTCTACTCCGGCTGCTTTGGCATTGATTTTAGAAATATTAATAGCATCCTGTCGGATATCAGAAACCACAACGATTAAACCGGGAACCGGTTTAATTTTACGCTTTAGTTTTTCGAATTCATTCCGGTACACATCTTCATCATAACCCAGAACATGCATGAAGGAATAATTGGTACGAAATAATCCGGGCTTGCGGTTGGTGGCCAGCAAGACTGCTTCAATGGCAACGGTGCCCGATCCGCACATGGGATTTATAAAAGGCGAAGACCTATCCCATTTCGAGGCCATCACGGTAGCACAGGCCAACGCCTCCAGCATGGGGGCACGCCCAGGAATTTTTCGGTAACCGTGTTTCGAAAGCGTTTCACCGGATGTATCGAGAAAAATTTCTGCATCGTTGTCTTTCCAGTAAAGATGAATAACGGCCCGGTTCAGTTCAGGTCCGGAGTCAGGTCGCTTACCGGTTTGTCTCCGCATGCGGTCAACAATGGCGTCTTTCACTTTTACATTCACGAACAGTTCGTTGTTAATGCTCGGATTATCCACATTGCTGGTCACTGAAAAATAACCGTCTTTATCCAGCAGATTTTCCCAGGGATAATTCACCAGGTTTTGATACAGCCGGTCGGCATTACTGGCTTTGAATTGTTTTAATGAAAACAATACCTGGCTGGCACAACGCAGGTTCAGATTCAATTTGATGCAATCGTTCACATTTCCCTGAAGCTCAACACCCGTTTGGAACACGCG
>JALOMY010000093.1 GCA_025455225.1 Cyclobacteriaceae bacterium
AGAAAATCCTTAAAGGCATCCTGAAGGATTCGTTTTCGAATACCTGTTTTGATTTTATAATCATCTGGCAGACTGAAAATGAAATTAACGAGTTCGTAGTCCAGAAATGGTGTACGTACTTCAAGGCTGTTGGCCATGCTCATCAGGTCAACCTTGGTAAGCATGTCGTTAGGCAATACAAGTTGTGTATCGGTAAGCAAAATGTCATTCAGATATTCTTTATTATGAATTGTATTCAAAAGTAACGATTGCCTTAATCGATACTCGTCCTGTACAAGTGCAAAACGCGATTCCTCCGAAAGCAAGCGTGCAGCGGTGTGATGATCTGTAAACGATGCCCATCGCCAGTACCGTTCTTTTGGGGAAAGTTGTATACCTTCTCCAAACCGAACCAGCTGACGTACCTTGTTGGCGAGTGGATTGTTTCGTGATTGCGGAAATGCCTTCCATAGAGGCAGGAGCTTAGCCGCCAGATTTTCTTTCCATCCCGGATGAATAGCACGGAAATGAGCCTCATGTTTGTTATAGCCACCCAAAAGTTCATCTGCCCCATCGCCCGACAACGCCACTGTGGCATGTTTTCGGGTTTGCTTACTTAAGATGTAAACATTTATTGCGGAAGAATCGGCAAATGGTTCATCGATGTAGTTTAAAATGTCATGAATGTGCTCGAATAAATCATGATTCGACAGTGAGAATACCGTGTGCTCGGTATGGAAGTGTTTGGCAACCAGCGTAGCATATTCAGTTTCGTCAAAAAACTTCTCGTCTTTAAAACCTATTGAAAAAGTATGAAGATCAGGTTTGTGTTTTCGGGCTAATCCGGAAATAACAGATGAATCTATGCCGCCACTGAGAAAGGCTCCGAGGGGAACATCCGATACCAATCTTCTTTGAACGGAAGCTTCCAGAAGGGATTTCAATTTTTCTTTAGCATCATCGTATCGTAGACTTTTTCCAGTATGTTCCCGATCGTAAGGAATGCTGTAATAAGAATGAATCTCATGATGCCTTGACCGGACGACCAAATAATGGCCGGGCATCAATTTTTTAACCGAATTAAATACTGTTGATGGAGCAGGTATGTAATTCAATTGAAGATACGTAAGCAATGAAGTAAAATCCAGGGACTTATCTATGCCATACTGCAATAGGGATTTCATTTCGGATGCGAAGAGAAATTTGTCCTCATCAATAACATAAAGAAGTGGCTTTACACCATACCGGTCGCGGGCAAGGAAGAACGTTTGCTCGTGTTTGTCGTAAATGCAGAAAGAAAAAAAACCATTTAGTTTTGGCAGACATTTTTCCCTTTCATGGATAAAAAGTTTTAGCAGAACTTCTGTGTCTGATTGCGATTGAAACGAGATTCCCTTTTTCTCCAGTTCACGTTTCAGTTCACGGTAATTGAAGATTTCTCCATTAAAAACAATGGCGTAACGCCTGCTCTCGTCCCACATGGGCTGATTGGCAGAATCACTGGTATCAATAATGGCGAGTCTTCGGTGTCCAAGTCCGGCAAACTGATCATGATACATATCCTGAAAATCCGGACCACGCTTCGCAAGGGCCATGGTTGCGTTAGCCAGGTGAATCATATTCATCTTTCCTAGCAGGTTAAAGGCCAGTATTCCGGTAATGCCGCACACGTTGGTTCAGAATTAAACCATTAAAATTCAAAATTATTCTGATATGTACATTACTTAGGCCGCGATCTTGTTTGCCTTAATAGTAAGACTGGCAATTTCATGCCCATCATAATGCAGACCCAGGAAAGAAGAACAACAAATTCCCAGTACTGGCCACCCACATGGGTCACCTGCCCCTGAACGCGGGGCAAATACGTCATAAAAAATATGAACCAGGTAAAATAAAGGTAAATACTTAACAAGATTTTGAATTGTGTGAGACTGATAATGCCTCGTTCTTGTCGCATATGAAAGTAAGGCATAGCCATAATAATTACGTAGGCAATAAAACCACCGGCAACGCGTATTGGAATTAAGTTATTACCCGATAATCCATTGTACGATAACAGGATAATGAGATGAATGCCGTGGGTTAATGCAAAAATATGGAACGGCCGGGTTGATATTAAACGGGAGAGCAATTCGGCACGGTCGGGTAAGAGCAAAAAAATAATACTAAAAACCCCCAGCGACAGACGGCCAGAATACCGCGTTAACGCCTGAAGTCCTTCCAGGGTGTTACCATAATTTAGTATTGCAAAAACAGCCATCACAATTTCCAGGAGGATTATCAGGATGGCTGTTTTTTTAAAGTCCATGCTTACGGTGCAATTAAACGGGATGTAATAGGGCTTTCATAAAATGCTTACAACGGTTTAATCATGATGTTACGATACCATACTTTATCGCCATGATCCTGTAATGAAATACGACCTTTGGTTGCTTTACCGAAATCCGGCATTTCTTTAAACTTACTTCCGGCAACCAGTGCATCCCATTCAGGCGTATGCATGGTAAAGTTCACTACGTTTGTACCGTTTAACCAGAATTGGTAGGAACCATTTTGCGATACAATGCGTACCTGGTTCCATTCACCGGCAGGTTTCACGGTTTCGGTAGAACAGGAAATCAGGTCATACAAATCACCGGCACGGTGTTTAATAATTTTCGCATCCGGATGGCAATCATTATCCAGTACCTGCATTTCGGGTCCGGTTAACCACACGTATTGGTACTTTGGATCCTCAACTACATTAAACATGATACCGCTGTTTCCGCAGGAATCAATTTTCCATTCGAGGCTCAGCTCGAAGTTTTCAAACTCAGCATCAGTGATGATGTCACCGCGGCCCTCTTCACTGCTGTTGTTCAGATGAAGTGCTTCATCATCAACTACCCAGGCAGAACCAATGGTGGTGCTGTTGAAATTCCGCCATCCTGAAGTGGTTTGGCCATCAAACAACAATTGCCAGCCTTCGGCTTTTTGAGCTTCGGTAAGTGTATTGTTCATGGAAACGGGTTCGGTTGATTCTTCTATGGGTGTTTCCTGCTTTTTTGTTTGACAGGATATCATGAAGAGAGAAATGATAATTGACAGAACTTTTATTGATTTCATAGAATTTATGGATTTGAAAATTGTTACGATGTTATTCCAGTATCCGAATCCGGATATTTCTGAACCAAACGCGGTCGCCATGATCCTGTAAAGCAATACGTCCTTTCGTGGCTTTGCCAAAGGCAGGCATGTTTTTGAATTTGCTATTTTTCACCAGTTCATCCCACTGGGGCGTATGCATTGAAAAGGTTACGACATTGGTTCCGTTAAGCCAGAACGAGTAGTTTCCTTTATCAGATCGGATACGCACTTCATTCCATTCACCAGCTGGTTTTACGGTTTCCGTTGAGCAGGAAATCAAATCGTATAAATCACCCGCCCGATGCTTGATAATCTTTGCATCATCATGACAGGTATTATCAAGTATCTGCATTTCGGGGCCCGTTACAAATACCCAATGATATTTCGGATCTTCCACAACGTTAAAAAAAATCCCACTGTTACCGCATGAATCAATTTTCCACTCAAGCACCAATTCAAAATTTTCGTATTCAGCATCAGTTACGAGGTCTCCGCGTCCTTCTTTCATGGAGGTATCAAGATACAATTCACCCTGATTTACCTTCCAGGCCGGGGTAGTTCCTGCCTGGTTGTACAAATGCCATCCTTTAATCGATTGATTGTCGATTAATGAAATCCACGAATCTGTGGATGCCTGGGCAAACATGTGTGTTGAAGTAATTACTGATATAAAAAGGATTGGTAGGATGCGATACATTCTGCTACAGGTTTAATTAAGAACTTTAATAGCCAGGTTGCGGTACCAAACTTCGTTGCCGTGATCCTGCAAGGCAATGTGTCCTTTGCTTACCGTTCCATAGCCCGGAAAATCTTTCCATTTGCTGGCGTCCCTGCGTGCTTTCCAATCGTCTGAATCGATATCATATTCCAGCACCTTCTCCCCATTTAACCAATGTTCAACATGCTTGTTGTTGACTACGATTTTTCCTTCGTTCCATTCACCGGCCGGATTAAGTTTTCTATTTTCAATGGCATGCATATCGTAATTGCAGGCTGAACGGTTGGCTGCTGCAACTTCACCCGGGTATCCGTCATCATCCATTACCTGGTACTCAGGACCGGTTTCATACGATTCATTGTAGGCTTCACTAACCAGGTAGATTACCCCACTATTTCCCTGGGCGGAAATTTTCCATTCAAAAGAGAATTCAAAATTGTCGTATTGCTCTTCAGTAATCAGATCCGACCGTTGATTGTCTCCACCCTCAGCGAAAGGTTTGCAGTGAAGGGTACCATCAAGTACTTCCCAAGAATTGTTGGGTTTATTCTTATAAATCCGCCAGCCGCTCATTGTGGTTCCGTCAAAAAGGGAAACAAATCCTTCGGGTAAGGAGGAAGGTGCGACAATAGGTTCTTCCGCTGCCTGCATGCTTTCCTTTTGTTTCGTTGAACAGGAAAGAATGGTTAATAGGAGTATAAAATACACGATCCTGTGAAGCATAATTGTAGTGATTTAGGTAATGAAAAATGGAAAATGCCCTTCAAAATACTTTAAACTGAAGTATTTTCTTACATGTGAGTTACCTTTTTTGATGGGAGTCTCATTAAGCGGACAAATGGTTAATTCGATAAACTTCTTATGAAACTAAAAATTGTATTGGGTTTCTTGTTGTTGGTTGCAAATGTACAATCTGTCTTCTCCCAGGTGCATTTAGGGGCAACCTCTGCGTACAACGCCACCTTTGTTCTTGACAAAGGATTAAGTGAAGATCCACGGTATAACTCTACCATGACGTATAACTGGTCACCGGTGGGTATTGCATTTGGTGTTGATATTACTCCTGGTTTTGGACTTCAGCTGGAATCGATTTTGTCGAAACAAGGACAGATTTATGATGTAATCAATACCGCCAAAGAGATATCGGGAAGTCGGCAAATTAATTTGGAATACCTGAATCTTCCTTTGCTGATGAAATTTATGAGTAAAGGCACAGGTAACGTACGTACCAACTTCAACATCGGTCCGCAGATGTCGATACTCCGTGCAGGTGTCGAGAGCCTTACAACCAATGCCGGAGATTATGAAATACCCGAGGGAATTGATTTTGCTACCATTAAGGAAGATTACCCATCGGCCATTGATAATGAAAACGGAACGTATACCATACCCGAAGATATCCCTTCACGCGACATCTTAACAAAAGCGGCCAATGACTTTAAGAATACCGAGTTTCAATTGGCGGCTTCGTTTGGGTTAGACATTGATATCTCCCGTAATATTTTTCTTACCACCCAGGTCCGTGCAAATTATAGCTTTACCGATATGCGCGGTGAGGATGTATTGAATTCCTTGAAAGCCGGTGAGTACTCTGAATTGTTTGGTAACCGGGCCAACGTGATGATTGGCGTCCAGTTTGGATTGCATTATTACTTTGGTACGTTACGTTCGTTCCGAGAAAATTAACCAGAGTCTTTTAATCCTTTAAATAATGATTTTTTACACTGGCGATTTAATCTGAGGTTGTAACCGGTTAGAATATTTTACCGGGATTCAGAATACCGTTTGGGTCGAATACTTTTTTGATTCCACGCATCAGCTCCAGGTTGGTTTCCTTCATAGCGATGGGCATATAAGGACGTTTGGCAATTCCAATGCCATGCTCACCCGACAGGGTTCCGCCCAGGCTCACGGTAAGTTTGAAAATTTCTCCGATGCCTTCAGGAATCCGGGTTTCCCAGTCATGGTCGCTGATGTTCTCTTTCAGAATATTGACATGGAGGTTGCCATCACCCAAGTGCCCGAAGCAAACGGTATTGAAGCCATATTGCTTGCCAATTTCTTTAATTCCGGATATTAAACGTGGAAGGTTGGCGCGCGGCACGACTACATCATCCGATTTAGTTAGGGTATACCAGTTTACCGCAGGAGATATATTTTTACGCACTTTCCAGAGTTCTGCTTTCTGAGCAGCCGAATCGGCAAACAATATTTCACCCGATTGAAATTTCTCAACTACATTCATAACACGCTCTGCATCGCGCATCAGCACTTCTTCGTCATTGCCATCCAGTTCGCATAACAGGTAGGCATTCATATTTTCAGGTAATTGTGTGGTAACTGGACTTCCCAATACCTTATCGCAATAATCGAACGTTTTTATCCCAGCTTCACGTTCAAAGAACTCCATGCCAGAAGGTTGAATACCGGCCGTAAAAATGGCTGCAATGGCACGGCAGGCTTCCTCGTTGGATACGAACGGTATCAGCATCAGAACATTTTTCTGAGGATATCCACGAAGTTTGAAAACAATTTTTGTAATGATGCCCAGTGTACCTTCACTGCCGCACATGAGTTGGGTAAGATTGTAGCCGGTAGAATTCTTAAGCACATTCGCTCCTGTCCAGATGATTTCGCCAGTAGGTAATACTACTTCCAGGTTTAAAACGTAATCTCTTGTAACACCATACTTCACAGCTTTAGGTCCGCCTGAATTTTGCGCGAGGTTTCCGCCAAGAAAGCAGGAACCACTGCTGGCTGGATCGGGCGGGTAGAATAATCCTTTTTCTTTAACTGCATTTTGAAACACCTCAGTGATAACGCCCGGTTCAACGGTTGCCTGAAGATTCAGTTCATCGATATGAAGTATTTTATTAAACCGTTCCATCGATAAAACAACACCATGATGGGTTGGCAAGGCAGCCCCTGCGAGGCCGGTACCAGCTCCGCGTGGAGTAACCGGCATACGATGTTCATTACAAAGGCTAAGAATACGGCTTACTTCTTCCGTGGTTCCGGGTTTTACAACAAGGGCCGGCAGAAATGAGTAATCTTCGGTTTTATCATGTGCATAATCCTGACGCCTCTCTTCGTCCAGAATCACATGTTCTTTTCCAACAATGGCCTCAAATTGGCTTGCTATATCAAGGGTTACTTCAGGAAATGCCATGCAAGGTGTATATTTGAACAGTAATTTTTTAAACTCTGTTATGTTGCTGATTTTTCGCCTTAAAGGTAAGCAACCTTATCCGTTCCTGTTCCTGCTTGGGTTGCTGTTTTTTTGTTCGTGTGCATCGCATAAAGCCCGGGTACGCGATGAAAACGTTTCCAAAGTTATCCAGACAGCCCGAAGTTATACCGGTACTCCGTATAAATATGGAGGAACAACGCGATCGGGGATGGATTGTTCAGCGCTGATGATCAATTCTTTTCGAAGTGTGAATGTTAACCTCCCGCGAAGTTCATCAGACCAGAGCAAGGTAGGAAAAGAAGTAAAGCTGAATGAAGTGCAACCGGGCGACCTTCTTTTTTTTGCCACCGGTAAAAAGAAGAGAGAAATAACACATGTTGGATTGGTTACAGAAGCGAAAGGTAAAAACAACATCAAGTTTATTCACGCATCAACCAGTCTGGGTGTAGTGGAAGACAACCTGAATTCAACCTACTATCAACCAAGGTTTAGGCATGCAAGAAGAATTTTCGATTGATTGATACCTTGATTTAAGTATTCTTTGTAATGATGTTTTAATTAACTTTCTACATCATTACGTATAAGTATGACAGCTAAACCCAGGCATTCCCGAAGATCGTTTATTAAACTTTCTTCTCTATCCGCAGGTCTTTTATCCTTTCAACCGATATCGGCATTTGTTGATCCTGAAAATAAAAAGCCAGTTGTTATTTCAACCTGGAATAATTCCAGGGCCAATGACGCAGCCTGGGAAATCCTTCAATCAAATGGGTATGCATTAGATGCCGTTGAACAGGGTGCCCGCATTCCGGAAGGAAATCCCAAAGATACATCAGTTGGTTATGGCGGACTTCCCGACAGGGAAGGTATTGTTACACTCGATGCCTGCATCATGGATGAAAAAAGCAACTGTGGTTCAGTAGCGTTTGTACAGGGTTATAAACATCCGATCTCCATCGCGCGGGCAGTCATGGAAAAAACTCCGCACGTCATGCTCGTGGGTAAAGGGGCTGAGCAATTTGCACAAGCCAATGGATTTAAAAAGGAAAACCTGTTAACTAAAGAGTCAGAAAAAGCCTGGAAAGATTGGTTAAAGAAATCGGAGTATAAACCTTATCATGACCCCGGGCAGCACGATACTATCGGAATCCTGGCACTGGACATAAACGGCCGAATCTCAGGCGCCTGTACTACTAGTGGCATGGCTTATAAAATGCATGGACGGGTAGGGGATTCACCCATTATTGGAGCAGGCTTATATGTTGACGGAGAAATCGGTGCCGCCACAGCTACGGGTGTTGGCGAAGAAATGATACGGATTGCCGGAAGTCATACCATTGTAGAGTTGATGCGGCAAGGCAGAACACCTCAGCAGGCCTGTGAAGAAGCTGTAATGCGTGTTATAAAAAAGCGGGGTGAAACGATGGCGAAGGAATTGAATGTAGCCTTTCTCGCCCTTGACATTCAGGGAAATATCGGGGCCTATTCAACCACGGATACATTCGAATATACGCTAACCACTCCGGATCATAATCACATCGTAATCCGATCGGCCAGTTATTTCAAATAACCATGATCATTGAAGTTGTTGTATATAATATAGAGTCGGCTTTGCATGCCCAAAAAGGTGGGGCCGACCGGATTGAGTTATGCGACAATCCGGGAGAAGGCGGTACAACACCTTCTTTTGGCACACTTGAAATTGTTCGGCAGGCCGTAAGCCTGGATGTTTATGCCATGATTCGGCCAAGAGGCGGTGATTTTGCCTATTCTGCATATGAGTATCATGCCATGAAACGCGATGTTGAAATGTGTAAGCGTGCCAGTCTGGACGGTGTGGTTTTGGGAATTCTTAAACCGGATGGAACGCTGGATAAAGATCGTTGCCGGAAATTGATAGAAGCAGCACGTCCCATGAAGGTAACATGTCACCGTGCGTTTGATATGACGCGGGATCCTTTTGAGGCACTGGAAGCCTGCATTGAAGTGGGTTTTGATTGCATTCTCACCTCAGGTAGGCAGACCGTTGCAGCGAACGGTATTACCCTGATTGCAGAATTGGTGAAGAAGGCAGGCGGAAGGATTTCAATTATGGCCGGGTCAGGTGTTAACGAATCGAATGTTGTTTCCATTGTTCGTGAAACAA